>JAJCZO010000340.1 GCA_029262355.1 Deltaproteobacteria bacterium | reverse complement strand
AGTCGAGCCCACGTTCGCGGGCTCGACTCGCCGCTGCTGACCCGCGACCGAAGGCCAAGGAGTTTGCTCCGGAGAGGCTTCGCCCCTCACCCAAACGACTGCGCGATTCGCATTCCGCCGTACACGTTGAATCCTGGTGCCGGCTCGTAGTAGCGTCCGCCGAAGGCGTTCAGCCGCACCGTTCCATCGTAGCGCGCATTGGTCAGGTTCTGCAGGCCGACGAACGGTTCGACGTCCCAGCCGCCGATCGTCGTGTCCCATCCGAAGCGGAGGTTCAAGATTCCGTACCCCGGGGTGGTGGCAGTGTTCGCGTCGTCTACGAAGTAGCCGCCGACGAGATAGACCTCGGCGGCCGCATGGAGCCCGCTGTCGTGGCCGAAGGCGAGCTCCTGGTAGACGAACCACGGGGGAATGCCAGGCTCGCGGTTGCCGGCGAAGTCGCCGTCGTCGGTGGTGTACTCGAGATACTTCGCTCGCAGCGCGGTGCCAGAGCCACTCCATACGAGGTTCGGAAGGAGTTCGCTGCGCCAGTCGACCTCGACGCCGTAGCGCCGCGACCGCCCTGCGTTGCGGAAGGCAACGCGACCGGCCGGCGTCTCGAACGGGATCAGCTCATCTTCGATGTCGATGCGGTAGGCCGACACGCCCATGTCGAGTCCGGGGGGACCGAATCGCAGCCCAAGTTCGTAGCTTCGGGCGCGTTGCGGTTCGATGTTGGGATTGAATCCGGGGCCGTCGGGGTTGACGAGCTCCGTGGTCGTCGGAGCCTGGAACGCGGTCGAGACGTTGCCGAAGAAGCTCAGCGCCTCCGTCGGGCTGTAGACGATTCCGCCGCCGGGGCTCCACGCGTCGAGAGTGCGCGACCCCGATGCGTCGCTGTCGGGTGGGGTCTTCACGTCGACCGAGTAGTGGACCGCGTCGTATCGAACGGCGGCGCTCACCTCGACGTCGCCTGTCACCGACAGCGCTTCGCGTAGATAGACGCCGACGCCGGTCACCTGTTCGATCTGGTCGAGGCCGAGAGATCCCTTTTGGCCACCTTCGTTTGCGAACCGTTGGCGGTCGTCGTGTTGGTACTGCGCGTCGGCACCGACTGTCAGCGTCTGGGACCAGCCCCCGACCGGCTGGTCGTACGTGTACCGCGCGCCGCCGCCGGGGCTCACGCGGTCGAACTGCACGATTCCGTCGCCCTGCGCCGGAATGATGGGCAGCTTTGCGTCGAAGTCGCGGTAGAGGGCGTATGTGTAGGCGCTGAGGCTTCCCGACTCGAGTTTGCGGTCGAGGACGGCCCCGAGGCGAACCTGATCGACCGACTCGCCGGCGTCTAGGAGTACGTTTCGATCGCGCGCCTGGCGGGGGTCGGCGTTGGCTTGCTCACCGGTAAGCCCGCCGGGGTCGTCGGCCTCTGGGGCGTGCGCGCCGTCGAGTAGGATCTTGAGTTGGGTGCGCTCGGCAACGTCCCAAAGCAGGCGGCCGACGAACGAGGTGGTCCGTGCGCTGCTATGGTCGCGATAGCCGTCCGTTTGGAAGTACGAGGCGGTCGCGATCCCACCGAGCGATTCTCCCTGGCCGCCGACCTGTCCGATCATCTTGGCGAGGCCGTACGAGCCTCCGGTCACGGTCAGGTTGGCGCCGGGGCGATCCGGCGGGTCGTCTGTGAAAATGTGGATGACGCCCCCCGCGGCGTTCCCGTAGAGAGCAGCGCCCGCACCGCGCATGACCTCGACCCGCTGCACGGTCGCGAGTTCGATCGTATCGACCTGCGATTGTCCGTCCGGCAGTGTCTCGGGCAGGCCGTCGACCAGAACCGTGATCTCGCGGATGCCGAACGCCGCGCGGGTTCCGAAGCCGCGAATCTGCACCCGGAAGTCCTGGGCGTAGTTGCCACTGTTTTGGACGAAGACGCCTGGGACGCGGCGCAACGGCTCTTCCAGGCCGAGTGTCGGCCGAGCCTTCCGCACGTCGTCGCCTTCTACGACGCTCACCGAGGCGGGGACTTTGCGCAGTGGCTGGTCGGTCCTCGTGCCGGTGACGACGATCGTTTCGACGGGCGGTGCCGCGGCCTGGGAGTTGCCAGGGTCGGCCGCCGTTGCGACGACGACGCCGGCGACCACGGCGACGACGAGGGTGGCGCTGCGTGCGGTCGTCGTGAAGTGCGAACGCCACATGGCAAGGTGCGCGGCGCGGGGCTCGGCCCGCCGCCTACGCCATCGCGTGGACGCAGACGGAGATGAAGGTGCCGGTGAGGCCGACCAGGCAGAGTCCGGCGCCTGGTATGGCGATCCACCAGAGGTCTTCCTTGGCTTGCTTGGGCTTGCCGATCGATGGTGCCGTGAATGCCGCAACGATCCAAAATGCGGAGTAGATGAGCGAGCCGGCGCCGAAGGACACCGCGCTGATCTTCTCGAGGAGTCCAGGCACACCGAGGAGGGCGAGAAGCAGGATACACGCGAGCGCCGAAGTGCCGATCGCGCCTCCGTGGATGTGGCCGCGGATCGCATACTTCCAGGCTTTGGAAACGACGGCCTCGAGCTTGGTGGTGTCGCCGCCGTACACCGTGTCGAGTACCGCGGTGCCGCTCTTGCGCATGATCGGCTTGAAGCCGGACTCGAGCGCCCCGAACAGCGCGCCCAGAACGAAGCCGAAGAAGATGCTCAGCAGGGCGAGAAGGATGCCCGGCGCAAGGGGGAGGAGCTGGGTATCGGCAAATTCGTTCATCGAGGCTCCTTCAGGGCGAAAGGAGCTACCGTATCGGCCCGGGGACGCTCGTTGCAACTTCGAATCTGTCGCAACTTTGCGGTGCGATCGGAGCCCCGGCGGCACTCGTGGCCAAGGTCGCCGCACGTAGCGCATCCGAGGCTACTGGTTGGCAGGACGCATCGAGGCGAGGAAGCTCTCGGCGAGCGACTCGTACAGTGATGTCCGGCAGACGAGGTGTGACATTTCGTACGCGATCAACGATGCCGCCGCGAGGGGTAGCGCCATGTAGTGGGCGCTGGTCATCTCGATCAGAATCACGAACGCCGTGATCGGGCTCTGCACGACGCCTCCGAAGTAGGCGACCATCCACAGCAGGATGAGTGCTTGTGGGTCGATACCCGGGAACAGTGGTTGGGTGATCTGTCCAAGGGCCGCACCGGTGGTGAGGCTCGGATCGAAGAGCCCGCCGGGGATGCCGGAGAGCAGGGTGATGAAGTTGCCGGCGGCGACAGCGGGTGCGAGCCAGACCGGGTAGGTCGTGCCGTCGATCAGGATCCCCACGGCGGCGGGGTAGCCGCTGCCGTACGTCAGCCCGCTCGAGGCCAGACCGAGGATGCCCAGACCGAGACCAAGGAAGAGGGCCACCAGGTGGGGATGCTGTGCGCGGATGGGAGTGAGGGCTCGATTCAGCGAGACCACACCTTGTGCGAAGCACCCGCCGAGCAGTCCGCCCACGACGCCGATCACGGGTACGTAGAGCCATTGCTGGACCGAGCCCAGGCCCACCCGAACGACCCCGTAGAAGTAGTAGTCCCCCAGGAAGATCAGGTTCACGATGCAGGCGGCGACCGCCGTCCGAACGATTGTGCCCGCGTTGTCCTTTTCAAAGGAGCGACCGATTTCTTCGAACGCGAATACCGCGCCCGCAATCGGCGTGTTGAAGGCCGCCGCAATGCCGGCCGCACCGCCGGCCAGGATCAGTCCCCGTTCGACGAGGTGATGATGGAAGTTCGCATAGCGGGTCGACAGGTACATCAGGCACGCGCCCACGTGCACGGAGGGGCCTTCGCGGCCGATCGTCGGGCCGGCGAAGAGGCCCATTACGAGCAGCAGCATCTTGCCAATCATGATGCGCCACGAGAGGACCTTGCTGCGGTCTGGTCCGTCGGGGATCTTCAGCGCCGCGATCGTCTGCGGAATGCCCGTGCCGTCGGTGCCGGGAAAGACCCGGTCGCGCAGCGGGCAGATGATCATGATCGAGATGCTGACGATGCCGGCCGGCAGGAAGGGCGAGATGCCCATCATCCAACGCCGGCTCTCCTCGCTCAGCTGCTCCGCAAAGTTGAACAGGTACGCGCCTAGCCCGCTCGCAGCGGCGGCGACGACCCAGACGGCATGACGCCGGACTGCCTGGAGGGAGAACAGGTTCTCCCTCCAGCCGCCCCAACCCTCCGGTAGCTCGTGGCTCGCGTGTGGCCGGTCCGACACTATGCTTACACCCGGCGATACTTCCGGAAGAGTCGGATCAGCTCATTGGTCGAGCCGTCGTGCGCGAGGTCGGGCTCGCCATTGGCTTGGAGCTCCGGAATGATGCGATTCGCGAGCACTTTTCCGAGCTCGACGCCCCATTGATCGAAGGAGTTGATGCGCCAGATCCAACCCTGCGTGAAGACCTTGTGTTCGTAGAGCGCAATGATCTGGCCGAGGATGTGCGGCGTCAGTTCGCGTTTTACGAGGATCGTCGTCGTCGGGTGGTTCCCGCGGAAGGTCCGATGAGCCACTTGTGCTTCGGGGGTCCCCTCGGCCCGTACTTCCTCCGACGTCTTCCCGAACGCGAGTGCTTCGGTCTGCGCGAGGCAGTTCGCCATCAGGTACTCGTGGTGCTCGCCGAGATCGTTCGATGGCTTGGCGAATCCGATGAAGTCGCATGGGATGAGCTTCGTTCCTTGATGAATCAGTTGGTAGTAGGCGTGCTGCCCGTTCGTGCCCGGTTGCCCCCAGACGATCGGGCCCGTCTGGTAGTCGTCGATCGGGTTTCCGTCGCGATCGACGGACTTGCCATTGCTCTCCATGTCGAGCTGCTGCAGGTACGACGTGAGGCGCCAGAGGTACTGGTTGTACGGCAGGATCGATTGCGTCTGTGCGCCGAAGAAGTCGTTGTACCAGAGCCCGATGAGCCCCAGCGTTACGGGGAGGTTCTCTTCGAGGGGCGCGGTGCGGAAATGCTCGTCCATCGCGTGGAAGCCGTCGAGCATTTCGCGGAAGCCGCTTGGTCCGATCGCGATCATCAGCGAAAGACCAATGGCCGAGTCGTAGGAGTAGCGGCCGCCGACCCAGTCCCACATCTCGAACATGTTCGTGGTGTCGATGCCGAACTTCGACACCTCGTCGGCATTCGTCGACACGGCAACGAAGTGCTTCGCAACCGCGCTCTCGTCGCCGAGTGCGCCGAGCGCCCAGCGTCGCGCCGTGTGGGCGTTCGCCAGCGTTTCGAGTGTCGTGAACGTCTTCGAGCAGATGATGAACAGTGTCTCAGCCGGATCCAGGCCGTGGACGGCCTCGGCGAACGCGGTCGCGTCGACGTTCGAGACGTACTGGAACGTCATCGAGCGCTCGCTGAACTTCTTGAGCGCCTCGAAGGCCATCGCCGGTCCGAGATCGGAGCCGCCGATGCCGACGTTCACCACGTTCTTGATCCGCTTGCCGGTGTGCCCCGTCCAGGCGCCGCTGCGCACGCGGTCCGAGAAGTCGGCCATCTTGTCCAGAACCGCGTGCACGGTGGGGACGACGTTCTCGCCGTCGATCTCGATGACGGCGTCGCGCGGTGCGCGCAGGGCGGTGTGGAGGACCGCTCGGTCCTCGGTGACGTTGATCTTCTCCCCGGCGAACATCGCCTGGATCCCAGCCGAGAGGCCGGCGCGTTCGGCGAGGCTGCGCAGAAGAGATAGAGTCTCGTCGGTGAGTCGGTTCTTCGAGAAATCGGTGTACAGGTCGAGCACGTCGAGGCACATGCGGGTGCCGCGCCCGGGGTCCTCCGCGAACAGGTCGCGCAGATGGCGTCGTTCGATGTCGCTCTGATGCTGCTCGAGCGCCCTCCACTCGTCCCAGCTGCTTGGCTTCCCGCCTCCGTCGCTCATCCCGGACCCCCGATCGTTTCGCCCGCACGCAACGTGCCGCCTTGGACGAGATGTTGCAACGGCCCCCGGTTTTCCTGTTGTAGTCGGCCGCATGCGTGAGCGTCCGGCGCAGGCGGTCCTGCTGGCTCGCTCGTTCGAGGAGGCGGACCCCGACGGGGTCCTCCTTTCGAGCGAGGATCGTCAGGCCGCGACCTTGGAGGGCCGTGCGGCTGGTGGCACTCATGAGCTTCAGTCCGAGCGCCGAGCGGGAGCGCTACTGCGCGCGGTCGGGCAGCGTGTCCGCGCGCTGGGCCGCGTACGCTCGTTCACCCGGGTCTCCCTGGCTCTGGCCGCCCCGGTTCTACTCGTGTCCTTCGGACTCGGGCTGTCGACGAACGCGCTCGGGCCCACGCGCCACATCAATCTCCTGGCCTTCCCCTTGCTGGGGCTGGTCGTCTGGAACCTCGCCATCTACGCCTTCTCTGCTCTGGGCGGCCTCTTGGGAGCTCTTCGCAGACCGTCGGCGAGCGGCGCAGTCGGCCGAGAGGGGGTGGACGGTGCGGGCGACGAGGTCGGCTTCCTAGCGTCTGTCGCCTGGTGGGTCGGGGAATGGACGCTCGAGCGCGTTCGGACACCCGACCCGCGCGAGGCCGACGTCGTGTCTCGTGCCCTGGCTGCGTATTGGTCGGAATGGAGCCACTGCAGCCTCGCGCTCGGGGTGGCGCGGCTGCGGGCGTTCCTTCACCTGGGCGCCGCAGCTCTGGCGGTCGGCGTCGTCGCCGGGATGTACATCCGAGGACTCGGCCTCGAGTATCGCGCCACGTGGGAGAGCACGTTTCTAACGGCAGACGCCGTCGCCGGAATCCTCCATCTCGTTCTTGGTCCGGCCGCGGCATTCCTCGGCGAAACGCTGCCGGACGCAGCCGGGCTCGCCTCGATGGTCGCGCCCGACGGATCCACGCCGGCCGCGCCGTGGATTCACATGTGGGCGCTCACGACCGCGGGGGTCGTCGTCGTTCCACGGCTGGCCCTCGCGGTGACCGGGCTCGCGCGGTCGGCCGGGCTGGCCCGGTCGATCCCGGTCGATCCCGTTGCCGGCTCGTTTCGAGCGCTGCTCGTAGCGGAGCGCGGCGGTGGCATGCGGATCGACGTCCTTCCCTACAGCTGCACCCCAGGCCAGCGTCAGCTCGAGACCCTTCGCGAGCTCCTCCATGATGTGTTCGGTCTGGAGGCGCGTATCGAGGTCCGCGGGCAGGTTGGGTACGGAACGGAACTCTTGGCCGAGGGCGACGCACGGCAGCCGACCTGTGTGGTCGTGGTCTACGGCTTGGTGCAATCCCCGGAACGCGAGGTACACGCGCGCTACCTCGAACAATGGATGGAGCGCGGCGGTGATCCACGGGTGTTGGCCGTTCTCGACAGCGCCAGCTGGCGCGAGCGGTTTGGCGAGGGTGCCGAGCAACGTCAAGCGGAGAGGCTTCGCGCGTGGGACCGGGTCCTGCGCGAGATCGGCCTGACCGCCCTCCACGTCGACCTCGGACGTGCGCTCACCTCGGCGGTAGTCGAGCGTGCCGAGGCCAGTCTGTGGCCCGACTCCAAAACCGCGCGTGCAACGGGAGGTCGCTGACCGATGAACCTCGTCACCTTGAGCTTGATCTCTCACACCAACGTCGGCAAGACGACGCTCGCGCGGACGCTACTGCGGACGGACGTCGGCGAGGTTCTCGACCAGGCCCATGTGACCGAAGTCAGCGAGGCGTACGATCTCGTGAAGACCAAGGACGCGTGTTTGCGCCTCTGGGACACCCCGGGGCTCGGCGACTCCGCCCGGCTCGTGAGCCGGCTGCGGCGGGAAGGCAACCCGCTCGGCTGGTTCCTGCACCAGGTCTGGGACCGGTATCGCGACCGGGCATTGTTCTGTAGCCAGCAGGCGGTGCGCAACATCCAGCGCGAGGCCGACGTCGTTCTGTACCTCGTGAACACCTCGGAAGAGCCCGAGGAGGCCGGGTACGTGCCGCACGAGATGGAACTCCTCGGTTGGATCGGAAAACCGGTCCTCGTGCTGCTCAATCAGACCGGGCCGGCGGGCTCCGATCGCGATCGCGCGGCTCTCGACCAGTGGACGGCCGCCGTGAAGCCGTGGCCGATCGTGCGCGACGTCCTGCCGCTCGATGCGTTCACCCGGTGCTGGGTGCAGGAGGGGGTGCTGCTCGAGAAGGTCGCCGGCATGATCGAAGGCGAGCCGCACGCGACGATGGAAGCGCTCACGTCGGCGTGGGAGCGGGGCAATCTCTCGATCTTCGAGCGGGCGTGTGGCTCGCTCGGCCGCTACGTGCTCACGGCCGCCCTCGATCGAGAGACGCTGACGGGCCAGGGCCTCGGGCAGACCGAGAAACGGCGGGCGATGCGGGTCCTGGCTCAGCGGCTCGACGATACGACGCGCCGGCTGATGGACAGCCTGATCGCCGACCACGGGCTCGTTGGGCGCTACCAGACGGACGCGCGTGAACGCCTGGATCAGGATTTCGACTCGCCGGGCGAGACGGCGTGGAGTTCGGGGCGCGCCGGAGTTCTCGGTGCGGCGATGGGCGGCGCCGCCGGCGGGCTCGTGGCCGACGTCGCGGTGGCTGGGTTGTCGTTTGGCGGCGGCGCCGTAGCGGGTGCGCTGTTGGGCGCCGCGGGAGCCATGGGTCTGCGCCGGGGGTTCCAGTTCGTCCGGGCCGAGCAGACGCCGGAGGTCCGTTGGGCGTCGGAGTTCCTCGATCAGCTCCTTCGCCAGTCGTTGCTGCGCTATCTGGCGGTCGCGCACTTCGGGCGGGGGCGAGGTGAGTGGCGCGAGACCGGCAACCCGGAGCGCTGGAATGCGCTGGTGGAGGGCGCGGTTTCGCACGCTGGGGATGGCTTCGAGCAGGCGACGAGCAAGCTGCGCGACGCGGGGGAAACGTTCGACGGAGCCGAACAGCTGTTTTCTTCCTACGTGCGTCAGGTGCTGTCCGAGGTGTTGTCCACAGCCTATCCGCAGGCTGCGCACATCCTGAGGACAACCGAACCTTTGTCTGATTCTGGGGAGAATTCCTGACAGGCACTTTCGGATTGGGCTCGCGAATGGCAAAAATCATTCGTGAAGACGATTTTGACTCAGTTTTGCGAGGACTTCGATGGCCGCGTCCGTCCGTTGCTCCAGCCACTCGACGGGTTTGCCGACCAGTTACGGGAGTTGCCCCCTGAATCCCCGCTGAAGAAGCTCCTCCCAGAAGTCGTCGACGTACGTCATCAGCTGCGGACGCTGGTCGAGAAGGTCGCGGAGCAGCAGGCCTACGTCATCATCTTTGGCCCGCTGAAAAGCGGCAAATCGACCCTCATGAATGCACTCGCCGCTGCCTACGTGAGCGAGGTCACCACGCTGCCGGCGTACCCGTGCATGGTGTATGTGGCCAACGGCCCCGAAGAGCAGTTCACCGTCACCCGCTACGACGGCAACCTCGATACGTTCGACGACCTCGACTCGATGCGCTCGGTGATAGAGGCGGCGCACGGCGATCTGGCGGGCTCCATTCGCGAGGTCGAGGGCCACGGAGAGGACTTCGACCCCGCGCTGCACATGCCCCGTGCGTTGCGCCGCGTCGACGTGCGGATGCCGGCCGAGCCGCTGGCCGAGTCGGGCGCCGTTCTGGTCGACACGCCGGGCCTCTATAGCCGCATGAAGTTCGGCTACGACCTGATGACCCGCGAGTTTCGTGATTCGGCGGCGAGTGCCATTTTCGTCGTGAAGACCGACAACCTCTTCTTGGAGCAAGTGTTCGACGAGTTCTCGGACCTCCTGCGGATGTTCAGCCGCATCTTCCTGATCGTGAATCTCGATGGCACGAAGCAAGACCTGCAGCCCGACGGGGAGCTCGGCCCGAGCTTGGAGCGCCGTGATCCGCAGCGCATCATCGATGCGTTCGAGAGCCTGGCGATGAACGCAGAGCTCAAGTTGGCATGGGAAGAAGGGCGGCTGCAGATCTACCCCATCGACCTCCTGAAGGCGGCGAGTCAACGCTTGCGCGGCGACGACCCGACGGTGGCCGATGAGGCCGAAGGCGCCGACCCGATGCTCGCGTCGTTCGGCGGCTTCACCGACGACCTCACTCACTACCTCAACAGCACCGAGTACTTGACGGCGTTTCTGGGCGATAGCCTGCGCCAGGCCGACCACCTCGTGAGCGGTCTCCAATCCGTGTGCGACTCCGAACCCGTCCACGAGCTCGCACAGGGATTGGGGAAGTGGGACGCTGAGCGCGAACGGTCGCAGAATCTTCTTCGCTCGGTCCACCGGCTCCAGAAGTTCCCGTGGGACGAGACCCTCGCACGCATGCGCGAGGACGTCGTCCGGATCACCCGCGAGCGCACGGGCGACTTGCGCAAGGAGACGGCCGAGGCCGCCGAGTCCGCTTTGGCACGGTGGTACGACGGCGATGCGAGCTACGCGTCTCTCGTTCAGGAAGACTTGGCCGGTGTGCTCTCGGTCTGTCGCGACGGGATGATCGAGAGGGCCCGCGACGTTGCCTCGACCGTCCTGTCGAGTGATGTGGCGAGCGCGATGGTTCGCCGCGATGCCAACGACGATCTGGCGCTCGTGGGCCTCTCGGTTGCGGCGGTCGCAGGGCAACTCGAAGGCACGGTGCGCTCGGCTGCAGAAGACCGCTCCGTGGCTCCGGAGATTCCGACCCGGCTGATCCCGGTGCGCCGAAAGCTCGTAGACTGGCTTCTTCTCCGGAGCCAGGCCGGGGTGCGGCGCACGGTCTTCGGCCCCGACGACAGCCCGACGCGCCCCATTCCTCGCATCGTGAAGCAGCGGCGGCTCGGCGCCGGTCGCGTGGCCCTCGGGGAGATCATCCGCTCGCGCATCGACATGTTCTTCGCCGAAACGTTGAAGCGCGTGACGGGAGAAGTGTTTGGCGCGCACGTGGCGGCCGTCTGTCGCCAGGTCGAAGCACGGCTCGAGACACTGGAGTCGGAGAACGCGTCGCGGCTCGCTACGGCGGAGGAGACCCGGCAGAGCTTGGTCGGGTTGCGGATGGAGGTCGACCGTCTGGCGGAAACCCTGGGCGCTGCGAACGAGGACATCACGCGCCTCGCCGCTGCCTACGGCGAGGCCGTCCCGCAGGAGAAGGCTGCCTCTGTGGGCGAGGATGCCCCGGCGGACGGGGCCGATACCGTGGAGGCAACGATGTCGATCGCGGACGCCCCGACAGAGCAATCCAAACCCGAAGTCCGAGCGGCGGCCGCCGCAGCAGGTGCGGGCGGCGCCGGGGACTCGGACGAGAGCTGATTCGTCAGCCATCAGATCAGGGAAGAGGGGCGTGACCGAAAGGCCACGCCCTTTTTCGCGTCAGGGCTGGGCGGTCTTTCTCGGGCTCCCTGGGCCCGGTTGAGACGCTCGGCTGCTCCATGTTCTATAGGTCCCATGGAGTTCAACCTCGCCGACCTCTTCGAGCACGCCGTCGACAACTTTGGAGACCGTGAGTATCTCCTTGCCGACGGAAAACGTCGTACCTACGCGGAGATAGAGGAGCGCGCGAACCGCCTCGCCCACCATCTGGCAGCCCAGGGCATCGGCAAGGATGACCACGTTGGGATCTACGCGTACAACTGCGTCGAGTGGGTCGAGACCCTGTGGGCGGTGTTCAAGCTCCGCGCGGTCTGGATCAACATCAACTATCGCTACGTCGAAGATGAGCTCCGCTACCTCTTCGACAACGCCGATCTGAAGGCCTTGGTGTTCGCCCGCGAGTTCGCGTCCCGCGTGGCGGGCGTTCGCGACGCAATGCCGCTCCTGCGCCATTTGGTCATGCTGGAGGACGGAAGTGGCGTGGCCCCGTCGGGTCTCGAGACGGTCGACTACGAGGCGGCGGTCGCCGGTGGATCTCCGGAGCGCGATTTCGGTCCTCGGTCTGGGGACGATCGATACATCCTCTACACGGGCGGAACGACCGGCATGCCCAAGGGGGTCGTCTGGCGCCACGTGGATGTCTTCATGGCGCTCGGTGGTGGAATCGACCCGATGTCGGGTGACCGCGCGACGCGTCCCGAGGAGATGGTCGAGCGGGGCCTGGCGATGGGGATGTCCATCGCATTCCTGCCCATCGCGCCCTTGATGCACGGCGCGACCCAGTGGGCGGTCATGGGGCAGAGTTTCACCGGGAACCGGGTCGTCCTGATGGCGAAGTTCGATCCGGCCGACGTGTGGCGCCTGGTGGAGGAGGAGAAGCTCAACTCGATCATGATCACTGGCGACGCGATGGGTCGCCCGATGATCGAGGAGCTGCAGGGTGCGAGCGCGGGCCGCGACGTATCGTCGATATTCACGCTGGCGTCGAGTGCGGCCACGTTCTCTCCGACCGTGAAGGACGCGTACTTCGAGAAGTTCCCGAACCTGATGCTGATCGACGCGATAGGCGCGTCGGAGACCGGTAACACCGGAATGGTCACCGTCCAGCCCGGCCATACTGAGATGAAGGGCGGCCCGACCGTCAAGAAGCTCGGCGCGACGGTCGTGCTCGACGAGAACGGGAAAGTTCTGAGGCCCGGGACGGGCGAGATCGGCAAGCTCGCGCGCGGGGGCGACATTCCGATCGAGTACTACAAAGACCCGGTCAAGTCGGCCGAGACCTTCGTGACCTATGACGGCGTGCGGTACTCGATCCCGGGTGACTACGCGACGATCGAGGAGGACGGCAGCATCACGCTGATTGGCCGGGGCTCCGTGTCGATCAACTCGGGGGGCGAGAAGATATTCCCGGAGGAGGTCGAGGCGGCGGTGAAGTCACACCCAGACATTTTTGACTGCACCGTGGTCGGTGTGCCCGACGACCGGTTCGGTCAGCGGGTATGTGTCGTCGTGCAGGTGCGTGCAGGACGCACGCCGACGATCGAGTCCGTCCAGGAGCAGTGTCGTACGAAGATCGCCGGCTACAAGGTGCCCCGTGAGATGCACGAG
>JAJCZO010000339.1 GCA_029262355.1 Deltaproteobacteria bacterium | reverse complement strand
CGGGTTGCGAGAACGCGCGCGCGCATTGGCGGCCGACGATCGGGTGCGATCCGATCCGGCGCATCGGCGGGCCGAGCTGGCGCGTCTCCGTGCCGATATCGTCGACGCTCCGATCGATCCCGGGATCGAGAAGCAGATCGCGACCATGCTGGCCGAACGCGGGCCGGAGTCGCGGCGGGTCTTCGTGCGATCCTCGACGAACGCCGAGGACCTTCCTGGGCTGAACGGCGCCGGGTTGTACGACTCGGTTGCGAACGTCCAAGGCGTCGACGAGGTCGCGCGTGCGGTGAAGATCGTTTGGGCCTCGGTCTGGAACCTGCGGGCGTACGACGAGCGCACGCATTTCGGTATCGATCACGGGAGCGTCTACGGTGCGGTTCTCGTCCTCGAAGGCGTGAACGCGTCCGCCGCCGGCGTTCTGATCACGGCGAACATCCTCGATGGTGGCCGGACGGACGCGTACACGATCAACGCGAAGAGCGGTCTCGGGATCGGTGTAGTCGAGGGGACGAACGTCCCCGATCAGGTCTTGTTCGACGTCGGCGAAGGCACCATCAAGGTCATGAGTCGTTCGGACGAGGAGACGACCCTGGTGTTCGACGAGGAGAACGGCGGGGTGAAGGGAATCCCAAACCTGCAGAAGGGCAGGCCGGTTCTCACTGATGAGCAGGTCCGCCTCCTTGCGCGCGGTGCCGAGGCGGTGACCCAGCTCTTTGCGCACGAGGGCCCGCTCGACATCGAGTGGCTCTTCGACGGCGATCAGCTCCGTATCGTCCAATCGCGCCCGTACATCGGTCTCTAGCGCGCCCCCGCGCGGACGATCCGAGGGCGCTCGGGCCTCGTCGTGCCGTCGCCGCTCGAGTTCGTTATCCCTCCATCTCGCGTTCGGGAGGCAATGCCCCCGACGCGAGACCGAGAGGGCCGCACGCCACGTGTGGCAGGATCCGGAGGAGACTACGAGATGCTCGACCTGATGAAGATTGCTCGAACCGAGGCCGATGGAGGAGATCTCTTCGGTCTTCTGCAGGCGCTGTTCGAACCGGCCGACATCCGGCCCGATGGGTACGCTGACGCGGTGGTCTGGAAGGGCGGCAACTTCGTCGGAGACGTGAGTCCCGTCGCGCATTCGCTGACGGATGCCTACGCGCTGCTCGGAACGCTTGCGGCCGTCGACGTCCTGGGTCTTCCCTACTACGCGGTTCCGATGTGGGCGCAGTACCGCCACGACGAGAAGCTCGAGCCGCTCGCCTGGTTCGGGAATCTCCCCTGCGCGTCGATCAAATGGTCCACGGCGGGCGACGCTTACGTGAACAACGGGAAGGGCGGCAAGGTCGTCGTCATGGGCAAGTCGGGGAACGCGCCGCTTCGAACGCAAGCCGGCGTGTACTGCAACGTTCGCCCGTACGGCTGCATTACGGTCGTGCGCTGCATGCCGTGCCTGCCGTACTCGCAGGACAAGGCCAAGTTCGACGTGAGTGCCGAGACCGGCATCATCCACTCCGAGATGAATACCCCCGGAGTGCAGATGGCGTACGCGTGTCGCCGTTTTTTGCAGATGGTGCACGAGACGGGTCGGATCGGTCGCGTGGCATTCAAGCCGACGCAGGCGCAGGAGGACGGCATCAATGCCGGCATTCTCTCGTGGATGCTTCAGGGGACGAAGTTCGAGGTGGGACGCAAGTACGCGGTCGATGGCTACGCCGAGCACCGCGAGCGTGTTGACCGGATCATCGCGCTGCTCCCATCCGACTTCAAGGCGGGCATGGAGAGCTGGGGTGGGCGTGTCGAGCAGCACATCGCCGACACCAACTACGGTCTCTTGCTCTGGGATCTGATCGACAACCAAGACGCGATCATCCTGGCGACCGACCTCGACGGCGACCGGCTGACGGACTTGTTGGCCGATGTCTCCGAGCCGCTGCGTCATTTTGGTCAGCTCGTTATCGACAAGGTCGGCGCCAAGGCCGACATGAAGAGCCTCTGGGGCGAGATGGGCTACACGACAGGCAACGGCCGGGACATGACGTCGGTCATGTATCGGATGGAGGGGCCGCCCATCCACGAGCAGACCCTCGGCTCCGCCGATGCGATGCTCCTTCGGTTGCTGGACGGCGACGAGTCGATGGGTGGCAAGAAGAAGCCGTATGACCCGCGTATCCACTTCGTGCTGATTCGCGACGCCTATCTCGATGCGAATCCCGACAACACGACGTTGGCCGCGTGGCTCGACGACGCGCTCGGGAAGTTCGACGAGATCTACGGCGGTGAGCGGCCCGGGTTTTTGCAGGGGTACGAGAAGCTGAAGGCCGCGATCCGCCCGTGGGGGACATGAGCGGGCGGCTTGGGGGATCCATGGCGGGGCCTGCGAGGCGGTTGTGGCTGAACCCCGCCCCCGAAACGTGCTAGAATCAGGCTACCAATGAGCACCGAGCCGCTCCCCACGACAGACGACGTCATCGGCCCCGACACGTTCGCGAGCGACGGCTATCCGCACGCCGCCTGGAAGCGCCTTCGCCAGGAGGCTCCGGTCCAGTGGTTCGACGTGAAGGACGGGGTTGGTTTCTGGGCGATCACCAAGCACGCGGACGTGGTCTCGATCTCGAAGCAGCCGACGCGGTTCTTGAACGGTCCGCGGCTCGCGATCTTCGAGGAGGGTGCGCCGGTCGAGGGAGAGCGAACGCTCGCCCGTCACCTGCTGAACATGGACCCGCCAGAGCACGCGGCGTTTCGTCGGGTGGCGAGTGGCTGGTTTACTCCTCGGAGCATCCAGCGTCGGCGGGCAGAGGTGCAGCGCATCACGCGGGATCTGCTCCGCGACATGGCGGGGGCGGGCGAGGAGCGGGAAGGTGACTTTGTCGCCGATTTTTCGGCGCCGCTCACGCTGAACGTCCTGGCGGACATGCTGGGTGTCCCTCGTGAGGACTGGCATCTGATGTTTCGCTGGACGAACCAGATCGTGGGCTCAGCCGATGAGGAGTACAAGACGGGCGACGCGCCCTACGAAGGGGTCGAGAAGGCGCGCACGGGGCTCTTCGAGTACTTCACCGACCTGGCTGAGGAACGTAGGAAGGCTCCGCGCGACGACATGGTCAGCGTGTTGTCGACCGCGAAGATGGACGGTGAGCCGATGCCGGCCTTTGAACTGTTGTCCTACTTTCTCCTTCTGGTCGTGGCCGGCAACGAGACGACCCGGAATGCCGCGAGCGGGGGGCTTCTCGCTCTGATCGAGAACCCGGACCAGCTGGCGAAGCTCCGCGCCGATGTCTCGCTCGTCGACGACGCAGTCGAGGAGATCGCGCGCTGGACCGCGCCGGTGATCCAATTCTGCCGGACGCCGACCGAGGACGTCGAGATTCGAGGGCAGAGGATTCGCGCGAACGAATCGATGTGCCTCCTCTACCCGTCGGCGAATCGCGATGAGGAGGTCTTTGAGGATTCCGACGTGTTCCGGATCGACCGCAAGCCGAATCCGCACGTCGGTTTCGGCATTGGCGAGCACTTTTGCCTGGGTGCGCACCTGGCGCGCCTGGAGTTGCGGGTGATCTTCGAGGAACTCACGGCCCGGCTCGAGTCGGTCGAGCTGGCCGGTCCGGTCGAGAGAATGCGCTCCAGCTTCCTTGGCGGTGTGAAACGAATGCCGCTTCGATACCGCCTGCGACCCGCATGAACGCGCGGCCGTGTTCGGATCAGTTGAGATCGATCGCGAACTCGCGAAGGACGTTCAGGGGGGTGACTTCGAGAGCTCTCTGGTGCGTTCGGGTGAGCCAGACGCGCGGGGCGGCATTGGCCTCGTAGGCCTCGAGCCACCGGGCGGCGCACAGGCACCACCGGTCGCCGGGCTTGAGCCCTGGAAACCCGAGCTCGGGGCGGGCCGTCGACAGGTCGTTGCCGCGCAGTCGGGAGAATTCCAGGAACTCGGCCGAGAGCTCGACGCATACGGTGTGCGAGCCGGCGTCTTGCTGGCTCGTATTGCAGCATCCGTCGCGGAAGAATCCGGTCAGAGGGTTGCGGCTGCAGTCGTCGAGGGGCTCCCCGAAGACGTTCAAGGACTCGTCCATCTGCTCGTCAGACACGGGTCCTCCTTGTAGCGAGAATCCCCGAGAGCGCCAGTCGGCTTGACCGAGCGCGATCGGTAGCGTTCCGTCACCAATTCAGTGAGCGTCGACCCCAAACCGATCATCGATGGAACGAGCCTCAAGCGGAGCTACGGGGATCGGACCGTTCTGTCCGACGTCTCGCTCACGGTTCACACCGGGGAGCGCGTGGGGCTGGTTGGGAACAACGGCTCGGGCAAGAGCACTCTCGGTCGGATTCTCGCGGGGGTCGAGGTTCTGGAGGGTGGCTCCATCGCGCGCCGCCGGGGTGCGGCGATCGACTATCTCCCGCAGGAGCCCGTGCTGCCGCCCGGCGAGAGCGTGAGTCACGTGGTGCTCCACAGCCTGGACGGGTGGAGTGCGGCGAAAGAGCGTTATGAGGACGCGACCTCGGCTCTGGCCGACGGCGCGGGAGACGTCGAAGCGCTGGTCGCCAAGCAGGCCCAGGCCGGGGATGAGCTGGAGCGCCTCGGGGGCTGGGAGCGTCTCCACGAGGCGGAGGCAATCATTGGCCATCTCGGGATTCGGGAGCCGGGTCGCGACGTGGGTGCGCTCAGTGGCGGTGAGCGGCGCCGGGTGGATCTCGCTCGGGTGCTCGTCGGCGAGCCCGATCTCGCGATTCTCGACGAGCCGA
This sequence comes from Deltaproteobacteria bacterium, assembly GCA_029262355.1. GTDB lineage: Bacteria > Desulfobacterota > Binatia > UBA12015 > UBA12015 > VGTG01. The sequence continues at coordinate 38,442 of JAJCZO010000339.1, read as the reverse complement.
CGAATCACCTCGACGTCGAGACCATCGAGTGGCTGGAGGAGCATCTTCGCAATACCTTCAAGGGCGCACTCCTGCTCATCACGCACGACCGTTATGTGCTCGACCGCGTCACGACGCGCACTTTGGAGCTGCATCGCGGCCAGGTCACGAGCTACGCCGGCGGCTACGTCACGTATCTAGAGGCGAAGGCGGAGCGGGAGGCTCAGGAGGAGCGGACCGAGCGCAATCGACAGAATTTCCTGCGCCGAGAGCTCGAGTGGCTGCGTCGTCAGCCCAAGGCACGTACGACGAAGCAGAAGGCGCGGGCCGACCGCGCGGTGGCGGCCCGGGATCATGTCCGGCCGGACGAAGAGCGCGTCGCCACGTTCGACGCTGGGGCTCGTCGCCTGGGGAAGACCATCCTGACGCTCGAGGGCCTCACCCTCGAGCGGGACGGGCGACGGCTCGTGTCTGGTCTCGATCTGCGGCTTGGCCAAGGGGACCGAGTTGGGATCGTGGGGCCGAACGGCTCGGGCAAGACGAGCCTGCTCCTATGCGTGTTGGATCGTTTGGCACCGGTGTCAGGCACCAAGACCTTGGGGGACAACACGCAACCGGGTTATCTCGACCAGATGCGCGGTGAGCTCGACGAGTCTCGTTCGATTCGCGAATCGGTCGCTGATGATCAGAACGAGGTCGCGATCGGTGAACAGAGGCTCGACGTGGGGGCGTATCTCGAGCGGTTTCTCTTCGACCGCCGTGCGCAACGGCTACAGGTGGGCACGCTTTCCGGCGGAGAACGTGCCCGCGTCTGTCTGGCGCGTCTGCTTTGCCAGAACGCGAATCTTCTTCTCCTCGACGAGCCGACCAACGACCTCGACGTGGCGACCCTCGGCGCGCTCGAGTCGATGTTGACCGAGTATCCCGGCTGCGCGCTGCTCGTGAGTCACGACCGGTGGTTCCTCGACCGGGTTGCGACGTCTATCTTGGCGTTCGAGGGCGATGGCCGGGTGGTTCTCCACGCGGGGACGTACTCCGAGTATCGTGAGCGTGCGGTTCGCGCGGCCGCCGTCCGCGCGAGCGAGGCGCGGCAGCGGCCGACGCTCAAGGCCCCTGCGCGCGTGAAGTCACAGGCGCGCAAGAAGCTCACGTTCGCCGAGGAGCGGGAGCTCGCGGGACTTCTCGAGAAGATCGATGATGCAGAGGCAGTCGTCGCTGCGGCGGAAGCGACGCTCGCAGACCCGGAGACGTACCGCCAACGCGGAGACGAGGTCGCCTCTCTTCGCGCGGGGCTCCAGTCCGCTCAGGCGGCAGCGGCTGAGCTCACCGCCCGCTGGGAGGAGCTCGAGGAGAAGAAGGCCGCCTTCGAGTCCTCGGCGTCTTAGCGGCGGCGCCGTGGAGAACCTGGAGCGCCACCGCTGCAAGTGGCATCGGGAGAGCCGAGTCGGTTCGTCTCGGCGTGTCGCAGGACATCGCCCCGATCGTCACAGGAGTGCCCAGCGACTCGGGCGAACGCTCGAACAGGCGTGCGCCACGAACTTTTGTACGGCGTTCGCTGGGGATCTCTGGATTGCCATCGGATCGACAAGATGAGACTCTGCCCGGGTATGCCGGTATCTTCCTACTGGCACGAAGTTCAGCGGCAGGTGTGCGATCGGGCGCCGCGGGCCCTTCTTGTCTATTTCCTGTTGGAGACGCTGAGTCTCGCGTCTGAGGTGGTCCTCTACCCCGAAAGGGTGAGGCTCGCCCTCGTGTTCTGGGTGGTGTGTAGCTTGATCGCGGGCGGCGCCTATTCGATCGTGAGACTGCGACCGTCACGAAGCGTCGAAGCCCTGGCGGGTGCGGCCGCGGTGGCTGGTTCGCTTATTGCGGCGTATCACTTCATGGCCGGCGCGTCGTCGGAGTGGTGCCTGCTCGTCTTGACCGGCCTCTTGTGTGCGATCGCGGTGTTCTTCCCGTGGGGCTGGCGTCCGCAGTTGATCGCGAGTTCCGGGGTGATCGTCAGCTACCCCCTCGTGATTGCGTTCGGTGTGGAGTTGGGCAACCCTCTCCCGCCCGCTCTGCTCTATTTGCTCTGCGTCGTCGGGTTCTCCTGTTATGGCGCGGAGGTCAATCAACGGTATCTGCGCGAGTCGTTCGATCTCACGCGCGGGATCGCGGCGCGCGAGGCGCGCCTGCGGAGCTACCTCGACCAGGCATTGATTGGCATCGGGGTCATCTCACCCGACGGCACCTGGCGCGAGGTGAACGCGGCCCTTTGTCACATGGTCGGATATCCCTCGGACGCTCTGCTGGGTCGTCCGTGGACCGACATCGTCCACCCCGAGGAATCGGCCCGTTCGACGACGGCGCTGGCGGTTGCAAGCAGCGGCCAGCGGCCGGGCGCGACGGTCGATGTGCAACTCTGCGCGCGTGATGGTCGGACGGTCTTCGCGGCGATCGCGTCCCGCTCGTTTCACGGGCCCGATGGGGAGCCGCAAGAGACGGTCCTGATGATTCTCGACGTAACCGATCGGCGGCGTGCCCAGGTTGAGCTCGAGTTCGCTCGTGATGCCGCCGAGGCGGCGTACAACAGCAAGAGCGAGTTCCTGGCCCACATGAGTCACGAGCTTCGGACTCCGATGAACATCATCTTCGGCATGACCGAGATGGCGATGGACGAGTCGGGCTCGAACGTGCAGCTCGAAGTCCTCGGACGAACGCGAGATGCTGCCAAGAGCCTTCTCGTCCTGGTCGACGAGGTTCTCGATCTGTCGCGGATCGAGACCGGCCGGATGCGGCTCAACCCGAGGAGGTTTGGGCTCCGGACCTGGCTCGCGGCGGTCATCGACCCGATGTCGACTCTGGCGACGAGCAAGGGCCTCGAGCTGTCCTGGTGCGTTGGCGACGGGGTCCCCGATCGCGTGTTCGGTGATACGGACCGGATGCGGCAGATCGTGGTGAACCTGGTTGCCAACGCGATCAAGTTCACCGATAGCGGTTCCGTGCGTGTGAGTGTCGATAGGGCCGCTGGAGGCGGGTCCGGCGGCGAGTTGGAGTTCGGGGTCGAGGACACGGGCATCGGCATCCCTCTGCGATTCAGATCTCGTGTCTTCGAAGCGTTCGTTCAGGCCGGCGAGGAGCGGCAACCCGGGACGGGCTTGGGGCTGACGATCTGCTCGCGGCTCGTCGAGCTGATGGGCGGCCGAATCTGGCTCCAGAGCGAAGTAGGCCAGGGCAGTTGCTTTCGCTTCACGGTGCCTGGCTCGCAGCGCCTCGACTCCTGACGAGGGAGGGGCCTTCGTGGCCATCGCGGAGCCGGTCGCGTATGGTGGCCGGTCATGTCTGCTTTAGGCGCCGGGCCCGATCGCGAGTACGACGCGGTCGTCGTGGGAGCCGGGTTCGCGGGTCTCTACATGCTCCATCGTCTTCGAGGCATGGGGCTTACGGCCCGTGTGTACGAGGTCGGGGATGACGTCGGCGGGACCTGGTACTGGAATCGCTATCCCGGCGCGCGCTGTGATGTCGACAGTCTCGAGTACTCCTACCAATTCTCAGAAGAGCTGCAGCAAGAGTGGGAGTGGACCGAGCGCTACGCGACGCAGCCTGAGATCTTGAGATACGTGAACCACGTTGCCGATCGCTTCGACCTTCGGCGCGACATCGACTTCGAAACGAGAGTCGAGTTGGCGACGTTCGACGAGGAGGCGAAGCGCTGGCGTGTGACGACTTCGCGCGGAGCTGCCAGCGCGCGATTCGTCATCATGGCGACGGGTTGTTTGTCTTCGGCGAATACGCCGGACTTCGCGGGGCGGGAGTCGTTTGCCGGCGAGACGCTCCACACGGGGCAGTGGCCGCACCAAGGAGTCGACTTCACGGGCAAGCGGGTGGGCATCATCGGCACCGGTTCGTCGGCGATCCAGTCGATTCCTCTCATCGCGGCGGAGGCCAAGCACCTCTTCGTTTTTCAGCGCACCGCGAACTACTCGATCCCGGCCCACAATCAGCCGCTCGACGCCGAGGTCGTCGCTGCGATCAAGGCCGACTACGCCGGGTTTCGCGCACAGAACAGGCTCATGCAGGCGGGGTTTGGCGCACGCGCGCCGCGCAATATGGAGCAGGGCGCGCTCGACGTGGACGCGGAGCAGCGCCAATCCATGTATGAGGCGCGCTGGCAGCATGGCGGGCTGGCGTTCCTGGGCGCCTTCAATGATCTGCTCTCGAGCCGCGAAGCCAACGAAACCAGTGCCAGCTTCGTGCGCGCGAAGATTCGCGAACTCGTGGACGATCCCGAGGTCGCAGAGCTGCTTTCGCCGAAGAACGTCATCGGCTGCAAGCGAATGTGCGTGGACTCGGGCTACTACCGGACGTTCAATCGTTCCAACGTGTCGCTGGTCGATGTCCGGGCGTCTCCGATCGAGGAGATTACCGCGAGTGGGCTTCGCACCGGGGCCGCCGAGTACGCGCTCGACTGCATCGTGTTCGCGACGGGCTTCGATGCCATGACGGGGGCGCTGTTGAAGATCGACATCCGCGGCCGCTGCGGCCGTCGGCTCCGCGAGAAGTGGGCGGAGGGGCCGCGCACGTTTCTTGGCCTCCAGACTGCCGGATTTCCCAACCTGTTTACGATCACGGGGCCGGGTAGCCCGTCGGTTCTGACCAACATGCTGCCTTCGATCGAGCAACACGTCGACTTCATCGCCGAGTGCATCGATCACATGCGCACGCGTGGTGCGACGGTCGTCGAGCCGGCGGAGTGGGCCGAAGATGAATGGGTCTCACACGTGAACGAGACTGCTGGGGCCACGCTGCTGCCGACCTGCAACTCGTGGTACCTTGGAGCGAACATTCCGGGGAAGGCGCGCGTCTTCATGCCGTATCTCGGCTTTCCGGCCTACGTCGAGAAGTGCGAGGCGGTGGTCGAGAACGGGTACGAGGGCTTCGAGTTCGGCTGAGCCTCTGCCCGGCTCCTTCTCGCGAGGGAACTCCAGGTGACTCCGTCGGATGGCGGCCGCGTCAACCAGCGCTGACGGCTGCAAACGAAATGCGACAGGTCCCGATGGCTGGCGGCTGAATTCCCCAACGTTTTCGTTTCGTGGCCACGGCACACCGTTTGCGGCTCCCGAGAGTGGAGATCGCAAGGGAGGGAGCCATGGACGCCACGCCCGAAGACATCCGTCGCCGCCGGCACTCGCGTCGGCCCGCTAGCCAACTCTCGTTGACGGGTTTTGAGGATCGCCATCGCGATGGGGCCCGGCCACCGGGCTTCTCGCGACCGGCCGAGGCCTCTACGGGCGCCACGCAGCCGCGCAGCCGCCCCCGACGCCGGCCCAGGCCGGATCCGGCCGGTGGGTCGGCGGCCAGCATCCTCGAGCCGATCGAGCAGATGGAGGTCCTCTTGCGAAGCGGTCATCTGCTTCGCCCCAAAGAGCGCGAGTGGGTCGGTAAGATCGCCCGAACGGTGCGGGCGCGCGGCGAGAGTGCCGACCTGAGCGCTCGCCAACGCACGGTGATCTGCGACATCTTCGACCGCCTTCGCGATCGCGTCGGTCGCTGAGCGCGGCGAGGAATCGAATCCTTGCGTCGGTGCGCGACGACGGCGATCGTCATGCGGTGGGGTGGCGTCGATTCGTGTGCTGCGCGGGGTTCGTGACGCTGGTGTGCGCGGGTGGGGCCGGTGCGGCGACGTCTGCGGAGGCCGCGAGCGCGGAGAGAGAGTCGTGTGCTGGCTCTCCCGATGGGAGTGCGCGGGCGGCGTTGAACGCAGGCGCGGTGGTCGGCCGCGGTTGTTTGGATCTCTATTTCGGGTACACCGCCGCGCCGGACTACGAAGCGGCGTATGCGTGCTTCGATGCGCAGAGACATCGATCCACGTCGTCGCTAGCGCCGACGCGAGACTGGCTCGGCCGATATGGGCCCATGATGGTGATGCGGTTGAACGGCCAGGGCGTGTGCGTGGACCTCGAAGAGGCCGCGATTCTCCTGAACGAATGGCAGGCGGCCGATCCCGCGCGCTCCGAGCAGCGGCTGTTCTTGAAGCGGGTTTTGCTCGAGCGACGCGCCGGGCTGGGGCCGGTGCCCGCCGCCGCGCTCGAGTTCTGCGGCTTGCCAGCGGACGCCGCGTTCACCGTGCGGTGCACCGAGATTCAGCGCCGGCGCGAGGAGGGCGGGCGTGCGCGATACGTCGGTCGTGTCCGGGAGCAAGTTCCGGAGGCTGCGAAGCCGAAGCTCCCCGGACTCCTTCTCGCCCTTGGCGGCTACGCGGAGCGCGAGGCCGAACGCATCGAGCGCGCGAAGGTCCTCGACGACGATGCGCAAGAGGCCACCGATCGCCAGCGCGGGCTCGTGCAGGGACATTTCGATCTGGCGCTACGCCGGCTGCTCATCGACGGTGAACTGGAGTCGACGACGTCCGTGAAGGCGAGCCGCCGTGGACGGGAACTCGAACGTGTCTATCAGCAAGACCGCCGCGAGCGCGCCGCCGGGTTCAAGGCGTACGAACGCGCGCTCCCGGACAGCGCGCCAACGTACGAGCGCTACCGACGTCGATACGACGACTCGGCCCAGCGGTCTCACGCGGCCTGGAAGCGGTACCGGGATGCATGGATAGGCGTGGTCGAGGCGACGGTGGATGGCGCGAGCGCTCGTGCAGAGGCCGAGGCGTCGGTGCGGGTACTGCTGACGAGGCAGCGATCGCGGGAGCTGCGGCCGGATTGACAGCGCCCCGGGGGGGTGGGGAAGGGTTCTGATTCTGCGCCGAAGGTGGTCGCGCGCGGCAGCCATGGCGACAGAGGAGACGTAGACTGGCGGCGGGTTTTCGATAGGGTTGTGGCGTGGCGAAGGATGCGAGAGTGGCGCAACTGCAGGAGGTGAGTCGCGAGCTCTTAGCCGGCTGGTCGCGTGTGTGGGAATCGCCGGGGCTGGAGGATTCGGTCGGCGTGGAGATCAGTCGTCGGATGCGGAGAGCGCTTGGGTTGACGCATCCGGAGAGGCGGGTGATTCGAATTGCGCACTGTCTTCTCGAGGCGCCCGCGGCCGCGTTCGCAGAGGTTCTGTGTCACGAGGCGGCCCACGTGGTCGTGTTCGAACGCCACCGCCGCCGTGTGCGACCGCACGGTCGCGAGTGGGGGGCTCTGATGAAGGCGGTGGGCTATGCGCCGCGGACTCGAGTCGATCCGCGCGAGCTCGGGATTCCGTGGGCGCCGCCTGCGCCGCGGGCTCTCCGCCGCTCCAAACAGGTGTACGAGCACCGCTGCGCCGACTGTGGGATGGTCCGCCACGCGAGGCGCGCAGTGCCGCAATGGCGGTGTGCTCGTTGCTACGACGCTGGTCGAGGCGGCCGGCTCGAGATTCGGCGCCGGCCGGCGCCGGGCGAGATCATGCGCTTGCTGCTTGGCTCCCGGGCAGCGAGAGGGCCGGATTGACTTCGCGCGTTCTCGAGCGTAGTGGTGACTCACTAGTGGCGGTGCGCTCTTCGTGCCGCAGGAAAGGACCACGCCAATGTCGACCGAGCCGAACATACCCGTGAACCGCTTCTTCGAGGGCCTGATGGCTCCGGTGATGGACGAGCGTAACGACGCCGACCTCGAAGTCGTGGGCGAGCTGCCCGCGGGACTGCAGGGGATGTTTACGCGCAACGGACCGAACCCGCAGTTTGCGCCCCAGGGCGCTTATCACCCCTTCGACGGCGATGGGATGGTGCACGCCCTGTACATCGGAGATGGCAAGGCTCGTTATCGCAACCGGTTCATCGAGTCGGCGGGGCTGTTGGCTGAGCGTAAGCGCGGCCACGCGTGCTTCGGCAGCGTGTCCGAGTTCCGTCTGCCCGCCGAAGACGTGATGGCCGAGGCGGGCATGATGAAAAACAACGCCAACACCCACTTCGTCCGCCACGCCGGCAAGTACCTCGCGCTGATGGAGGCGGCGCCGCCCACCGAGCTCTCGCGCGAGCTCGAGACGATCGGTGAGTACAACTTTGCTGGCGCGCTTCAGGGGCCGATGACGGCCCATCCGAAAGTCGACCCCAAGACGGGTGAGATGCTATTCTTTGGCTACTCACCCATGCCTCCGTACCTGCGGTACCACGTCGCAGACGCGTCGGGCGCGATCGTACACAGCGTCGAGATCGAGTTGCCGAAGCCGGTGATGATTCACGATTTTGCGATCACCGAGAACTACGTCGTCTTCTTCGACGCGCCGGGCGTCTTCGACGTCGAGGCGATGATGAAGGGGGAGCCTGGTGTTCGGTGGGAGCCGGAGCTCGGCACCCGAGTTGGCGTCCTGCCTCGTCGCGGTAGTAATGCGGATATCCAGTGGATCGAGATCGACAATTGCTTCCCGGTTCACTTCTGGAATGCGTGGGACGATGGTGACAAGGTCGAGATCTACGCTCCGCTGTTCGAGAAGATGCCGGGCGGGCTGCAGTTCGATAACCCGTCCCAGATCGAAGAGCCGAAGCCGTGGCACGTGTCGCTGGATCTGAAGAAGGGCGAGGCGAAGGCCGAGCAGACGGATGATCGCTCCGGCGAGTTCCCCCGAATCAATGACGATCGTGCGGGACTGCGTCATCGCTACCAGTATAACGCGCTTGCGCGCACCTGGGAGTTCGAGTTCGATTTCCACGGTGTCGTCAAGTACGATATCGAGACTGGCGCCGCCGAAGAGTACATTCACGGCGACCACGCGGTGAGCGGCGAGCACGTGTTTGCGGCTGATCCCGACGGCAAGAACGAAGACGACGGCTGGTTGCTCACGCTCGTGACCGATCAGCAGACGGAACGCTCGGAATTGAGCGTTCTGGATGCGCGAGACGTGAAGGGCGGACCGATTGCGAGGGTTCGCATCCCGCGTCGGGTCCCCCTCGGCTTCCACGCGAATTGGTTTCCTGACGCCTGAGCAGGCGGGCTCCGTTCGAGCCGACGAGATAGAGGGCCCGGCCATGAAACGCATCATCATCCTTGCGGTAATGGCCGGGCTGCTCGGCTCGCCCCTGGGCGCGAGCGCCCAGCTCGAAGCGCTCGATGAGCTGAAGCATACGTCTCCCGAGCAACGCGCCAAGGTGCAAACCGCGTTCCTGAAGGACCGGCTCGGGCTGTCGCAAGACCAGGTCCAGAAGGTCGCGGCGATCAACCTCGAGTATGCCGAGAAGAACGACCCGATCCTCAAGGGGGAGGGCGGGATGTTCAAGAAGATCCGGCTGCTCCGAGAGGACCGCGAGGCGAAGGCCGCCTCTCTCGACGCGGTGTTGACGTCGGAGCAGCGGGCGACCCTTGCGGCCTCTCGCGAGGAGATGCAGCAGCAGATGAAGAAGCGCCTCGCCGAAGGGCGCTAGGACGTCGGAGCCTCAGCCGATGAACTTCTCGATCGCGGCGACGACGGTCGCGGGCGCCTTCTTGTGCACGAAGTGCGCGTGCCCCGCGAGCGTCTCTAGCGTCCCGTTCGGTAGGGCTTCGGCGAGCGCCTTCGAGTTGGCGTTGTCGTTCTCCCCTACGAGAACCAACGCGGGGCAGGTGATGGCCGACATCCGGCTCGTGATGGGCTCCGCATGGAGCGTCTCCATCAGCTTCGCGAGTTCCGTCATCGGACCGGCGGTGCCGTCTACCGGCTTGCGGCTGATCGGGCCGAAGATGGAATGGGCGATGCCCTGCATCGCGTTCATTCGGGCGGCTTTCACGATCTCGCGGCACCAGTTCGCCTGCTCGGCGCTCGCGTCCGTCGCGGTTCCGAGCAACACGAGCCGCTCGACCCGATCGGGCGCCTGCAGGGCCGTCAGCAGTGCAACGATGCCACCTAGTCCGTGGCCGATTAGGGTGGCGGTTTGAATGCCGAGGTCGTCTGCGACGGCCACGATGTCCTTGGCCAGGTCATCCCACTCATAGGGGCCAGCCGGTCCGCCGGAGTAGCCGTGGCCTCGCAGTTCCAGCAGGACGACGCGGCCCTTCTGCGCGAGGGTCGGGGCGACGCCATCCCAGACCTCGAAGCCGTCGGCGAAGCCGTGCAGGAGGATGAACGTAGGGTCTCCCTGGCCGAGCGTGGCCACGCGCAGCGAGAATCCCCCGACATCGATTTTCTTGGTTTCCTCAGGCATTCGCGACTCCTCGGTCCAAAAGCGGTCGGGATTGCTTGCCGGATGGGCGGCGTTCAATCAAGGATTGGCGGTCCTGAGACGGGGAAGAATCCGCGTCCCGGGAATGTTAGGCTCCGAAGCTAGCGTTTTGTCGTACCCAGAAGTCGAAACGAACTATGGACGGATCCGGGGCCTCGAGTCGTCCGGCGTCCATACGTTCCGAGGCATACCCTATGCGGCGCCCGTGGCGGGCGTGAGGCGATTTCTGCCGCCGTCGACACCGGAGCCCTGGGTGGGCGTCCGGGACTGCACGCAGTACGGCGAGGCAGTTCCCCAGGTTTCTCTGCCGATCTTCTCGTTCCTCAACCTCGCGGCCGGCCGACTGGGTGAGGATTGCCTCTCGGTGAGCGTCTGGACCCCCGGTTTGGATTCCGCTCGCCGGCCGGTCTTGGTGTGGATCCACGGGGGTGGATTTCTCATCGGAGCCGGGTCGACCGCCATGTACAACGGACGGGCGCTCGCGACGCAAGGCGACGCGGTCGTCGTGACGATCAACTATCGCCTCGGCGCGCTCGGCTACGCGCATCTCGGCTCGATCTTCGGGGACGGGTTCGAAGAGAGCACGAACCTCGGGGTTCGCGATCAGATCGCGGCGTTGGACTGGGTCCGGGATCACATCGCTCGGTTCGGGGGCGACCCGGAGAACGTGACGGTCTTCGGCCAGTCGGCAGGGGGGATGAGCATCGCCTCTTTGCTGGCGGCACCGCGCGCTCGCCCGTTGTTCCAGCGAGCCATCTGCATGAGTGGAGCGGGCGGTCAGGTGATCGAGCGCGACTTTGCCGAAGGCGTCGCGCGAGAGTTCGTGAGTCGGCTTGGTGGACCGCCACCGTCGCATCGGTCGCTCGCGCAGATTCCGATGGAGGATCTGCTGCGGGCCCAGAACGAGACGATGAACGGGATGACGAACTTGTCCCGCTTGATGGTCTTCTTGCCGTTCGTCGATGGCGACGTCATCACCGAACAGCCTCTGGACGCGGTGCGGCGCGGCGCGACCCGCGGCATCTCCTTGCTGACGGGTACGACGCTCGAGGAGTGGAAACTTTTTCGCATGCTCGACCCCGGCGTGCGGGGGCTGTCGTGGAACGACCTGTCGCAGCGATTCGGCGCGATGTTTCGTGAGGGCGGGTTCCCCGGCGCGCCTTCGCCGCAGGTGGCGATGACTCTGTGGCTCGAAGCTTTACAGGGACGCAGTGCGGGGAGCAGTCCGAACGAGGCGTGGTGCGCGTTCCAGAGCGCTCGGATGTTCCATTACCCCTGCGCGCAACTTGCCGAAGCGCAGAGCATCGCTGGTGGGCCTGCCTACCGTTACCTAGTGACGTGGCGCGCACCGGCCATGCGGCGCTCGCTGGGCGCGGCGCACGCGATCGACGTGCCGTTCGTCTTCGGGGCCGTGGGTAACCCGCTGGTGTTACCGCTCACTGGGTTCGGAGTGGCGGCGAGAACTCTGGAGCAGAACCTCCAGGCGGCGTTCCTCACCTTCGCAAGCGGCGGGACACCGGGGCACTCCGGATTGCCGGAGTGGCCCGAGTACGATCTCGAGAGCCGGACCACCATGATCCTCGGCCGGGAGTTCGTCGCTGATGACGGCCCGCTCGAACGCGAACGCGCGCTCTTCGAGCAATGGAGCACGGAGGTCTCCCCCGCCCGCGTGGAAGCGGGCCCCTAGGTTCGATCCTCCTCCCTGGGTTTGACTCCCCGGGGTGGGCGACCTAGCGAACTCGGCATGGAAGAGAAGGGCAACATCCTTCTCGGGCCAGTGGGGGGGCTCGGGTTCGGCGGAGTGGTGGGGCTCGGGGTGGGTTTCACCGCGAAGAAGATCGGCAAGGTGATCTTGTTGACGATCGGGGCGGTGGTCATCTTGTTGCAGGCGCTTGCCTACGGCGAGCTGATCGACATCGACTGGGGCGCGGTCGAAGGCGCTGCGAAGAGCGCGTGGGCGACGCCGGATGGGACGTTGGCCGATCGCGCTTGGGAGGTCGTCACGAACAATCTCCCGTTCGGCGGGGGCTTCGTCGCCGGCTTTGCCCTCGGCTTCAAGATGGGATGACGTGAGGCCGTGACGGCGAGGGACTTTCTGGCGGTCGCAGGCGGTGATGAGCCTGCGCTCGTCTCGGCCAAGATCGATGGGCTTCGAAGGTTCATTTTGCTCTACGGGGCAGCGCGTACTTGGCTCTGGCTGATCTACGGCGCCCAGATCGATCGGTTCGCGCTCGTGCTGTCGGGGTTGGTTCTGTCGGGGTGCGCGGTCTTGGCGTGGACGGCGGTGCGCGCGCACTGGGCACCGCGCATCGCGGCGCCGGTTCTGCTCCTTCAACTCGTCGGGGTCTTCCCGTTTGCGGACAACCACTTCGGCCTCGAGGTGTTGGTCGTGGGAGTCCTGGCGGTGGTCGGGCCGCGACGGCAGGGGGAAGCGGAGGCTCTTCAGGGAATCCTCTGGCTCACTGCGATCGTGCTGTTTCAGACCGGATTGCAGAAGGTCTTGTACGGGCAGTACTTTGGCGGCGAGTTCCTCGCCTTCATGGTCGGACGCGGCGGGCGCTTCGGTGACGTGTTTGCTTGGGTCCTTCCGCAGGTCGAGGTTGCGAGACTCGCAGCATACGACGCGCTTCGTTCGGGAGCGGGGCCGTATCGGGTCGAGTCGACGCTGTTCGTGGTCGCGTCGAACGCGGTGTATCTGGTCGAAATCGCGCTTGGACCGCTCCTCCTTCTTCGGCGGACGCGCACCATGGCGGCGATGGGCGCGCTCGCCTTCCTCCTGTTGATTCAGCTCGGCGCACGCGAGGTGGGCTTCGCCCTGCTGTTCGGCAATCTGCTTCTATTGTTCCCAGCGAACGACTTGGGCCGTCGCCTGTTCCCCGCGTTCGCGCTGTTCGTGGTTTGGGTCGTATTGACCGCCGCCGGCGTGCTGCCGGGACGTGCCTGGATCGATCCGGGGTGGATGTGATGACGGGGAGCGCGAAGCAGGGGGCGCGACCGGAGCCGGGGAGTGGCTGGCGCGTTCGCGTGATCTTGGCGGTGATCGCGTTCGTGGCGGTTTGGCCGCTCATTCACCGGGCGGCGGTCGCCGCGTATGACCTGAACCCGTGGAAGCTTGGTGGGTGGGCGATGTACAGTGTGGTGTCGCCGCCCGTCTTGGTCGTTGCGTTCGAGCCCCGTGGAGACGGTGGCATTCCGATCGACCGACGCGAGCTGCCCGTCTACGCACAGCACTCCCTTCAGCAGTTCGAAATGCGACGTCACGTGCTGGGCAACCTGCACCGGCCGGACGACTTTGCGGCGCAGGTTCTCCACGCGCGGCCGGTACTCTCGGAGGTGGTCGTGATGGTGCAGCGGATGGTGCTCGACACGAAGACGGCGACGATGGTCGCCCGCACGATGCACTACACCTACAACCGAGGCGGTTTGGTGGAGGAGCGGACCGTTCCCGCCGCAGCCCCGGGCGCGGTATGATTCCGAACCCCGTGGCGGTCGGTTGTGCTAGGACGATCGGCTAGATGAAGACCGCTCTTACGGACCTCTTTGCGATCGAAGCTCCAATCGTTCTGCCGGGCATGAGTTGGATCTCGAAGCCGACATTGGTCGCGGCTGTGTCGGAGGCCGGGGGGCTCGGAATCCTCGCGGCGGGGCCGCTCGATCCCGACACGACTCGTGCGTCGATCCACGAGATTCGCAGTCGCACGAGTCGGCCGTTTGGCGTTGGGCTCACGCTGATGATGCCGGGCGCGGCGGAGAACACGAAGGTCGTGCTCGAGGAAAAGGTGCCCGTCGTGAACTTTGCGCTCGGCAAGGGGGAGGCGCTCGTGAAGGCCGTGCACGAGTACGGAGGAAAGGCGGTCGCGACGATCTCGAGCGAGAAGCACGCCGTTTCTGCCGAGCGGGTGGGGGTCGACGCGGTTCTGCTCACCGGTCATGAGGCGGCGGGGCACGGTGGTCGTGTCGGCTCGATCGTGCTCGTTCCCGCGGTGGCGAAGGCTCTGTCGATTCCCGTGATCGCGGCCGGTGGCTTCGCCGACGGGCGGGGGCTCGTCGCCGCGCTCGCGCTGGGCGCGGCGGGTGTTGCGATGGGAACGCGCTTCGCGGCTTGTGTCGAGAGCGATCTTCACGAGAACGTGAAGCAGGCCATCGTCGACAAGAGCCAGGCCGACACGATCTACTCCAACCGCTTTGACGGAATGTGGGCCCGGGTGATGGAGACTCCGGCCGCGGTCGAAGCGACGGCCAAGCCCATGAGTCTTCCGAGGGCCGGCTTCCGTGCCCTGCGCGCGGCGAAGAAACTGGGCCTCCCGATCTCGCGTATCCTCGGTGGCTTCGTTGCGGCACCCGATCGCATCCGAATGCTGGCGTCGTTTGGCGCGGCGATCGAGAAGGTCGAAGCGGCGACGATTCACGGAGACCTCGAGCGGGGCGTCCAGTTCATCGGTCAGGCGCAGGGGTTGGTCGACGACCTGGCCTCGGCGGGCGACATCGTACGGCGAACGCTTGCCGAGGCTCGTGAGATCCAGGCGACCGTCGCTGACCAACTCGGCGAGGGTACCGGGGCTGTTCGTAAGGTCGGCTGACGGGGGGGCGGTCCGGTGCCGTGCGCGGCTAGCCCGGGGCGCTTGCGGGATGGGACTGCCGGAGATCGCGGAGGCTGTCGTTTAGCTCGCGAACGCGCCGCGAGAGCGTCTGGCAGATGCTGATGGCGATGCCAGGTCGGCCGTCCATCACGCGGAGGAGGTCGGGGCGATCAATTCGCAGCAGGCGGACCTTCGTCGTCGACGTCACAGTCGCGGAGCGGGTTTCGCCGTCGAGGATCGCCATCTCCCCGAAGAAATCCCTCTGTCCGAGCTCCCCGAGCATGACGCCGCTGCGCGTGATCTTCACCTTGCCCGATACGATGAGATACATGCAGTCGTCGAAGTCGCCCTCGTGAACGATGCGGGTATCGGCGGGGTGGGCCAGTTCACGCACGATCCCGGCGAGTTCTGTCAGCTCGCGTGTGCTGAGGCGCTCGAAGAGCGCGAGGCTTCGTAGGTGGAGCACGATCTCGACTCCGGAGAGCATGGGGGGGGTCTCCTGTTCTTGCGCGGCTTCGGTGCACGGGCTGATGGGGCGGATCGGCGTGAGGGCATAGGCCGGTTCGTCCGGTTGGATCTGGGGCAGGCCGCCGAGGCGGTCTAATTCAGAGGCTTCGAGCGTGGCGGCGACGAAAGCTCGCGTAAGCGAGTCTTCGTCGCGCAGCGCGAGTCGGAGCGCTTCGTCGCGCTCGGCGGTGTGATCTTGGGTCGTCTGGGGCGCTCGAGGCTCGGAGCCGTTGTCCAGCATGCCGAGCAGGATGCTGGCCCGGCCGGCTGGGAGAAGCGCTTCGAGTGCCTCCAGCAACACGGCTCGCTCGCGCCCGCCGTGGACGCGTTCGAGGAGCGGGCCTAGCTCGGCGATGCGGTCGTCTTGGAAGAGGGCGGCGAACAAGGACAGCGCCGCGCGGGTGCCCTCGTCGACACGCTCGACGAGCCGCTGGCGGACCAGGCCGGATGTCGTGGCGCCCGCCAGCGCATGTTCCAGATCGAGCACGCGCCGGATGCCGGCCAGTTCGCCGTCGACGAGCGATTGGAGCGTCGCGGCGTCGACTGGGATGTCGCGTAGCACCGGCAACAGGGCTTCCCGGGTGTGGCGGCAGTCGCAGTGGAAGGCCTCCAAAATGACGTCGATGCCGTGAGGGCCGAGCGCGCGCAGGCACTCCTGGGCGGCCTCCACTTCCCGTGGCTCAGGCGAGCTGAGCCGGGCGACGGCCCACCGCGCATAGTCGGTCTGTGCGGTGTGACCGAGAAAGCGCAGCAGAGCGGCCCGCACGGCCGGATCGGGATCGTCCTGGTACGCGCAAAAGGCCTTGGTGACGTGCTCGACCGCCGGACCATGGTGGGCCGCGACGTCTGCGAGAGCGCTGGCCGTGAATGCGCGCTCGGTGTCGTTCACCAGTTGGCCGACGAGGAGGTGGAGGCGTGCGCGCCAGGTTTCGCCGGCGGTTCCCTCGGCGGTGCGTGCGGTGACCAGGCTGGTCCGCAGTGCCTCGAGCGCCACGTGGCGCGACTCGGGTTGGTCGTCGTGTACGGCGTTCTCGAGCAGTCGATCTACGTCGTCCCCGCGTAGCGCGAGGCGGCTGGCCAGCCGAACGGTGGCGGCGGTGTCTTCACGCTCTGCGAGCGTGGAGAGTGAGGTTCGGCTTTCCGGCGTGGAGATCGGGGCGACGGATGAAGAGAGGAGGATGAGGCCGGCCGTCGCGTCCGTGGTGAGGTCGGTGCGTTCGGTGACGGCGCGGAGAATGGCGGTGTTCGCGTCCCTCGCCTCGCCGTCGGTGAGAGGTCCGGTTTGGACGAGGCGCGTCAGCGTCTCGAGCAGAATCGGGACATTGCCCGCGGGTGCTTCTCGCAGGGCGGCCGCCGTCACGGCGGCCGCCACGCCGGGCGGCGCGTCGAGAGCGAGGTCGCAGGCGGCCGCGCAGCGTTCCGGGTCGGGATCTTGTAGCGAGGCCTCGAGCAAGCGCGTCGTGCGTGCATCGAGGAGGTCCGCATCGGGTGCCTCGCCTCGCCCGAACCGCGTTTGCGTAGCCGCCTCGAGCAGGAGGGCCGGGTAGACGCGTGCGAGCGCGATGCCCGCGATCAGCCACAAGAACGCGAGCGGAACCGCGACGCGGGGGAGTGCGGCCTCGAGCGACGCGGAGATCGTGACGAGCACGATGATGTTTCCGAGCGCCCCGCCACCGCGCTTCAGCATTCCGTCGAGCAGGGCCGCCACCGTTGGACGGGTCGTTTCCGGGAATAGCGTGGCGAGAGTGCGTTCGGCGGGCTCTCCGAGTGCTTTGTCCTGAAGACTTGCTGCGGCCATCGCGACGATGGCGATGCCGAGGCCGCCAATGGTCGTGAAGCCGATGAACCCCAGCGCGTACACGGCCGGCGCGAGGAGTGCGGCGCGCGGAACGCCGATGTGTCGAAACAGCCACGAGGTGCCGCCCAGTTGGAGCGCGAGAATGGCTACGTTCATCCACCCACGGAAGTTGCCGTAGAGCTGCAGCAGGTCCTGCTCGCCGTCCATGCCACGCGTAGCCGCATCCGCGGCGACCGAGAACAGATAGTAGAGGATCGGCGCGAGCATGCCCGCGAGGAGGGCACCGATTGCGAGTAGTCGGAACAGTCCGCTGTCGCGCCACAGGTCGACAAAAGTTGGTCGCTCCGCGCTTTCGTCGCGTCGAGAGCGGCGAGGCCACTCGATCCGCGTGACCGTGTGTCTCCGAAGCGTGTAGGTCGTGGTGGCAGCGATGGCGAGTGCGATCGCAGCGACGAGCACGAGCGAAGGAATGCCCAGTGTGGCGCCGATCGTGCCCGACGCGAAGCTCCCGAAGGCGACCCCCAGGGTGCCCCCCGCCATCATCGGCGGTACGAGGCGTTTGGCCTGGCGCCCGTCGACCCAGCCTCCCATGGCAACCCAGAAGACGAGAAGGGCCAGCGCCTGGATCTGCTTGGCCGCGATCACGAGCACGCTGAGCACGCCTGGAAGGTCGGCGAGGAGTGCGAGCCAAAGCGGTACGAGAAATGCGGCGCCGCCCCACAGAGTGAGGGTGAGCGCGCGCCCGTGCTCGCCGGCGGCCACCCGTCGTCCGACGAAGAAAGTGCTCGCGGCGAGTAGGCAAGAGTTCACCAGAAAGACGAGCGGAAGCTGCTCGACACCAACCCGCTTGAGGAACAGGGTCTCCGCCGCGTTGGTGAGCGAGACGGTTGCCCAGCCGACCAGGAAAAGCGAGAGCCCGCCCCAGAGCACGATCGGCCGCTCGAAGGAGGCGCGGGCCGGGGGGGCAGCCCCGCGCGATGTGCCGTCTGGCATGCTGGGGACGTTATCATCGCCTGGCCTGAGGGAAAGCTAGGTTTGGCGTCGCCTGCCTGAAGTTTTCGTAATGTTCCCGAAAGCCTCCGGTAAGGGGGGCGTAGCTACCATCCTCACTGAAACCGCCTCGGCCGATTTAGGGCCGTGGCCGAGAGAAGCGAGGAAATCGAGATGACGAAGAGCACCTTCACGCGGGCGACTGCAGTCGCGGTGAGCGTCGGTCTGTTGGCTGGATCGGCAGTGTACGAGGGCTATGCCGAGACCGGACTGGCCGAGTCCGGGCCGGGGATGGTGGTCGCGCTCGCGAACCCGGCGTCTCCCGACGACGTGGTCGTCGTAGTCAACGGTCACGAGGTCACCCGTTTGGAGGTGGATCGGCAGATCGACGCGATGCTCGGAGGTCAAGCGGCGAAGGTCGCGCCCGAGCAGCTCGAGGGGATCCGCACGCAGCTCGCGCCGCGTGTCACCGACGGCGTGGTCGTGCAGACACTGCTCGAGCAGGCGGCCGACAAGCAGGGCATCCAGATCGATGAGAGTCAGATGGCGAGCTCGATGAAGCAGATCGAGGCGAGCCTCCCCGAAGGAAAGACGATGGCCGACTACATGGCTGCGATGGGAACGACGGAGAAGCTTTTCCAGGGGCAGCTCGCGATGAGTCTGCGCGTCGAAAAGCTCATGGAACAACAGATGGGCGAGCCCGCAACGCCGACGGACGCCGAGGTCAAGGCCTTCTATGAGGAGAACGACGAGATGTTCCAGGCGCCGGAGCGCGCAGAGGTGAGCCACATCCTGGTGTCGACGCCGCCGTCTGCCGACGAGTCTGCCAAGGCCGAGAAACGGAAACACGCGCAAGAGATGCGCGCGAGGCTCGCGGCGAGCGGGGGCGCGGACTTCGCGACCACCGCTAAGTCGAGCTCGGATTGCCCGAGCAACGCGGACGGTGGCCGGCTCGGCACAGTGGCTCGGGGTGAAACCGTCCCGGCCTTCGAAACGGCCATTTTCTCACAAGAGGTCGGTGAGATTGGACCGGTCGTCGAGACGCCGTTCGGTTTCCACATCATCCGGGTCGAGAAGCGCGAGCCGGCCGGCAAGGTGTCGATGGCGGAGGCGAAGCCCTTCATTGAGCAGCGCCTGGTCGACGACCACCAGCGCGCCGAGGTCGAGAAGTTCATCGCGAGCCTGCGCGCCGGGGCCGAGGTCGTGTACCCGGGCAAAGAGGCGGCCTGAGGGGGGCGCGCAACCGGCGGCGCGTCTGCGTTCCTTTGCAATGCCGGCGCCCCCCGGTGGAGCGTTGCTGCGGTGGTGGAAGCCGGTCTCGCGTCGTTCCCAGGCGGCGCGGGCCGGCTTCGACACCGTTCCTACCGCATGTTCTGGAAGCACCCGCGCAGCTCGCGAACGAACTGCTCGGGCTGCTCGAAGGCCGCGAAATGGCCGCCCTCGTCGAGTTCGTTCCAATACACGAGCTTCGTGAACCGCTTTGACGCCCAGCGCTTCGAGGTCCGGAAGATCTCTTTGGGGAAGATGCTGCACCCGGCCGGGATATCGATCTGGTCGAGCTTCGGTGTGCGGAAGCTCTCCCAGTACAAACGGGCCGATGAAGCCGCGTTGCCCGGTAGCCAGTACAGCATGACGTTGTCGAGCAGCTCGTCGCGGGTGAGGGCGTTTTCGGGGTGGCCCTTGCAGTCGGTCCACGCCCAAAACTTCTCGAGGACCCATGCGGCCTGTCCCGATGGGGAGTCCGCCAGGCCGTAACCTAGGGTCTGCGGCCGCGTGCTCTGTTGCTTCGAGTAGCCCGAGTCCCACTCGTTGTAGGTCTGGAAGCCCTCGAGCGCCGACTTCTCGAGGTCGGTCATGTCGTTCATCGTCTCAGGATCGGGTCCGACGACCGGCATGTTCACGTGGATGCCGGCGCAGTGCTCGGCGTCGTGTACGGCAATCTGGGTGGTTACCATCGAGCCCCAGTCGCCGCCCTGCGCGACGTACCGGTCGTAGCCGAGGCGAGACATGAGCTTTCCCCAGGTTTGAGCGATCCTGTCCACTCCCCACCCGGTCTCCGTCGGCTTGTCGGAGAAGCCGTAGCCCGGCAGTGACGGACAGACGACGTGAAACGCGTCTTTTGCGTCGCCGCCGTGTGCGACGGGGTCGGTCAGGGGGCCGATCACCTTGTGGAATTCGACGATCGACCCTGGCCAGCCGTGCGTCATGACGAGGGGCAGGGCGTCGTCGTGTGGCGAGCGCACGTGAACGAAGTGGATGCCCAGTCCGTCGATTTCCGTGCGGAACTGCGCGAACGAGTTCAGGTGCGCTTCGCGAGCACGCCAGTCGTACTCGTTCGCCCAGTACGTGCAGACCTCCTGCACGTACGCGAGCGGGATGCCCTGGGTCCAGTCGGCCACGACCTCTTTGTTGGGCCAGCGGGTTGCGCGCAGTCGCGTCTTCAAGTCCTCGAGCTCTGCGTCGCTTGCTTCGATCTTGAACGGAACGATGTCTTCAGCCATGGCGCTCTCCTCTGATGGAATGGCCTCAGCATGGCGCTCGCGACTCCCGCGAGCAAGCGCGAGGTCGGTGCGTGTCTCGGTGGGTTCGCCCTCGTGCTAGTCTGTGGGGATGTCGGTCGGACGTTGGACACTCGTGCTGGGAGGCGCCGCGCTGCTGATCCTCCTGGTCCGTTGGCTTCTGCCGGGTTCGGAGACGGTCGAGTACGTGACCGCAGTTGCTCAGCGGGGACCCATCGTTGCCGAGGTGACCGCGACGGGACGGGTGGAGCCGCGCCAATCCGTCGAAGTTGGTACATACGTCTCCGGACCGATCTTGGCTGTCGACGTCGACTTCAACGCACGCGTCCAGGCCGGGCAGCGGCTGGCCCAGATCGACCCTCGCACGTTCGAGGGCCAGCTGGCGCACGCGCGCGCCGACCTCGCGCTGGCAGAGGCCGGGGTGGAGCGAGCTGCTGCGGCGCTCGAGCTGGAGCAGTCGAAGCTCAAGCGCTCGAAGTCGTTGGCGGGCAAGGCCGTCGTGTCGTCCGAGGAGTTGGAGATCGCGCATTCGAACGAGCGCCAGGCCGAAGCCGAGCTTGCCGTGGCCCGGGCGCAGGTGGAGCGGGCCCGGGCTACGGTCGCGGAGGCAGAGGTCAACCTGAGCTATACCCACATCGTTTCGCCGATCGACGGAGTCGTGGTGCTGCGCGCAGTGGAGGTCGGCCAGACGGTTGCGGCGACGTTTCAGACTCCGGTGTTGTTCGTCATTGCGAACGATCTGGAACGCATGCAGGTGTTGTCGTTCGTAAACGAGGCGGATGTGGGGCGCGTGCGCGCCGGGCAGTTGGCGACGTTTACGGTCGATGCGTTTCCGGCGCAGCCCTTTGAGGCGCGGGTTCGGCAAGTCCGACATGCATCGGCAGAGGCCGAGGATCCGCAAGCCGTGGTGAGCTACGTCGTCACGTACGACGTCGTACTCGACGTCGACAATCCCCACGGCCTCTTGCGACCGGGGATGACGGCGAACGTGAAGATCGTCACGGCTGAGCAGGACGATGTGTTGAGAGTTCCCACGGCAGCGCTGCGGTTCCGGCCGCCGGGGTCGAAGGCGGCGCTCGGGGGCGGAGGACGTGGCACCGTGTACCGCCTGGTCGAGGGTGCACCGGAGCTCGTGGAGGTGGAGCTCGGTCTGGCAGACGATCTCTCGACGGCGGTTTCCGCCCCAGGCCTGGCAGCCGGCGACGACGTGGTCACCCGGATGGACGTGACCTCGGGCGAGGGGGGCTGGTCTATGTTCGGCAGTGGGCGTCGCCGTCGGTGATGGTCGAATCTCCACATGTCGTGCGCGCGGCGAACCTCGAGCGTGTGTACGGCCAGGGCGACGTGGCCGTGCACGCCCTTCAGGGCGTCGACCTTCTCGTCGAATCGGGCGAGTACATTGCGATCATGGGGCCGTCCGGCTGCGGCAAGTCGACTCTGCTCAATGTCCTGGGCTGCCTCGATCGGCCCACGTGTGGCACCTACGAGCTCGACGGGCGTGATGTAAGCCGGCTCGACCCCGATGAGCGTGCGACGGTTCGCAATGAGACCTTGGGCTTCGTCTTCCAAGACTTTCATCTTCTCGCGCGCACGACGGCGGTCGAGAACGTCGAGTTGCCACTGATCTACGGTCCGGTCGCACCCGACCAGCAGCGGCGCAGGGCTCTCGCTGCGTTGGCACGGGTCGGTCTGGCCGGGCGGGAAGCGCACACGCCGCGCGAGCTGTCGGGCGGGCAGCAGCAGCGCGTAGCCATCGCGCGCGCTCTCGTGACGGAGCCCGCGCTGCTGTTGGCGGACGAACCCACGGGCAATCTAGATTCCGAGACGAGTAGCGAGATATTGGCTCTGCTCGACGAGTTGCACCAAAAGGGGCTCACGATTCTGCTGGTCACCCACGACGCGGAGGTCGGGGCGCGTGCACAGCGATTGATTCGCATGCGCGACGGCCGCGTCGTGGAAGACACCGGAGCGGCCCCGGCATGAAGCTCTGGGCGTCGACGCTGAGACTTGCCGGCCGATCGCTGCGCAGAAACCCTCTTCGCTCGGCGCTCACCTCGTTGGGAGTCATCGTGGGAGTGGCGGCGGTGATCGCGATGGTGAGCGTCGGGCAGGGTGCCCGAGCGCGACTGCAGGAGCAACTCGCCAGCGTGGGTTCGAACATCGTGATGGTGTTCCCCGGGGCGACGTCGTCGTCGGGATCGCGGGCCGGCTGGGGCACGGCCGCCCCGCTGACCGTGGCAGACGCGCGCGCCGTCGAGCGCCATGTTCCGGGGCTTCGCGGCGTGAGCTACTTCCGGCGCGGTGTCGTGCAGGTTCAGGGCGGCGGGCAGAGCTGGAGCACGACGTTGTGGGGCGTGCCCGAGAGCTTCTCGCGCGTTCGCGATTGGCCGGTGCGCCTCGGCGCGTTCCTCCTCCGGTCGCAGGATGATGCTGGCGCAAAGGTGGTCGTGCTCGGTGCGACCGTTGCCGAGAAGCTCTTCGGCGTCGGGCAGGATCCGGTTGGAGCCGAGATTCGGGTAAAGGACGTCCCGTTCCGCGTCATCGGCGTCCTCGAGGGGAAGGGCCAGACGGTCTGGGGCCGGGATCAGGACGATGCCGTCTTCATTCCGTTCACGACGGCCGAGCGAAAGGTCCTCGGTGCCAAGCGGATCGGCAACGTGGACATGATCCGCCTGGGCCTCGTGTCTTCGGAGGATGAGGCCATGGTCGTCGACGAGCTCACGCAGCTTTTCCGACAGCGGCGCCGCGTGCAGCCCGAGGAGGACGACGACTTTGCGATTCGCACGATGTCGGAGATGTCGCGCGCCGCAGAGGGCTCGGCGGAGGACATGTCGAACCTCCTGCTCGCGATCGCTTCGATCTCGCTCGTGGTCGGTGGAATCGGGATCATGAACGTCTTGCTGGTCGCGGTGAGCGAACGGACGCGGGAGATCGGAATCCGCATGGCGGTCGGCGCCCGGCGCCGACACATCTTGATGCAGTTTCTCTGCGAGGCGGTGGTGCTGTCCGGAGTGGGCGGGGTCGTGGGGGTCGTGCTGGGAATCGTCGTCTCGATCCTGATCTCGCGCCTCAGTGATTGGCCCACGCTGATCTCTCCGACTGCCATCGTCGGCGCGTGTCTCTTCTCGGGAGCCGTCGGTGTGTTTTTCGGGTACTATCCCGCTCGCAAGGCGTCGCGACTCGACCCGATCGACGCGCTTCACCACGAGTGAAATCGCGCGAATTCGGGTCGCTTCGCCTCTCTGTGTGGTTACACTGGAAGCGGAAAGAGAGGAATCATGCTCCCCGATTCGAAGCTACAGAAGGTTCTGGTTGCCACTGACTTTTCCGAGAACGCTCAGGGCGCGATCGAGTGGGCGGCGCAAGTGGCACGCGTTCACGGCGTGCCTCTCGAGCTTTTTCACGCTCTTCAGGCGCCCCCGGTCGCGCTGACGCCGGAGATCGTTCCCTTGCCTCCGGAGTTCTACGAGCGCGATCGCGTCCATGCGCAGCAGCTTCTCGACCACAACGCCGTGGCTCTTCGGTCCAGCGGTCTCGATGTCGAGGTTTCGCTTCGGTCTGGCTCGGCCGCCGATGCGATCGTCGAGGAGGCTGGGCGCACGGAGGTCGGCCTCGTCGTCGTTGGCGCGCGGGGAATGACGGCCCTGGAGCGCTTGTTCCTGGGCTCGGTCGCCGCGCGGGTCGTCCGCGACGCGACGTGCCCGGTGCTGGCGGTTCCGCAGGAGCAGGTGGGCGCCCACCGCCCGATTCACACGCTTCTGGTGCCGACGGATTTCTCCGATGATGCCTCTCGGGCGGTCGAGGCGGCGATGGCAATCCTGGGTCCTGTCTCGGAGGCGAAGAGGATCATCCTTCTTCACGTATGGACGATCCCGCCCGGTGCCGGCTTGGGATGGCCGGTAGCCGGCCTCGAGCCGGACCTGACGGCGTTCGTCGCAGGGGCACGCGAACAGCTCGAGGCGGCCGCGAAGCCTCTGCGCGAGGCCGGCTTCGAGGTGGAGACCAAGGAGCGCGAGGGGGACCCGGCGCACGTGATCGACGAAGAGGCTCGCGAGGCCGGTGCCGATCTGATCGCCATGGGCACGCACGGCCATTCCGGCCTCAAGAGGCTCTTCTTTGGGAGCGTGGCTGAACGCGTGCTTCCGGCGGCCCCGTGTCCGGTGCTGACGGTCCGGCGACCCACCGGAGACGTTGACGTCGACTGATTCCCGGGCAAGCTTGGGGGATGAAGCGAATCCGAACGACGTCCGCCATCGTTGCCCTTGGGGCTGGCCTCGCGCTGCTGGGCGCGGCCACCGCGGAAGCGGCGATGTTGGACGAGGGCGAACCCATGCCCGACTGGAGCCTTCGCGATCACACGGGCAAGGTGGTGGCGGCGAAGGACCTCGCGGGCAAGAGCTACCTGATGTGGTTCTACCCCAAGGCGCAGACCCCCGGGTGTACCATCGAAGGGCAGACCCTTCGCGATGAGCACGCTGGGTTCGTGTCCGCGGGTGTCGAGGTTCTCGGGGTATCGTTCGATTCGCCGAAGGCAAATGCCGCCTTCGTGGCGGCAGAGTCATTCCCCTTCCGGCTCCTTTCCGACGATGGGTCGCTCGCCTACGCGGTTGGCGCCGCAGAGCCGGGCGGGCCGAAATACACCAGGCGCATCTCCTACCTCGTGGGCCCCCGCGGTCGCGTGCGGCACGTGTATCAGACGGTCGTGCCCGCAGAGCACGCAGGACAGGTCCTGGCCGACATCGCCGGGGGCTAGTGCCGGGTCGATGGCGGAGTCGCGAGATGGAGGGTGTGGGTGTGGCGCGGTGCGCTACCGCATCGAAGGCGAGCCGGTGGTTCTCGCGATCTGCCACTGCACCGAGTGTCAGCGGCAGTCGGGCAGCGCGTTTGGCATGAGCCTGATCGTGAAGCAGGAGTCGTTCTCGATCACGGGCGAGACCAAGGTCTATCGACGCATCGCGGATAGTGGAAACCCGATCGATTGCTACTTTTGCCCGACCTGCGGCGTGCGGGTCTATCACGATCCACAGAAGCTCGCGGGGACGTACAACGTGAAGCCGGGCACTCTGGACGACCGCTCGTGGCTCGAGCCTGCCGTTCAGGTCTGGACCAAGAGCAAGCAGCCGTGGCTGACGCTTTCCGAAGGGCTCGCTGAAGTCGAGGGACAACCATAGAGGAACCTGCACGCGTCTTCTTGGATTGATACAAGAATCCGATGTCCGCTGGTCCCCACGATCCGGCTGAGGATCGAAGTTTCCGTCCCAGCTGGCTCGATCGCTTCCGCTTCTTGGGTGAGCCGCCGGCTCTGACCCGGCGGCAGTGGAAAGTCCTGGCACTCGTCTCGACGGCCTCTTTCTTCGACCAGTACGACGCCGGGTTGTTCTCGCTGGCGCTGAAGCAGATCCAGTCCGATCTCGCGATGCCCGAGGAGAGCCTCGGGCTTTTCTCGTCGATCGTGATGTTCGGCTCGATGCTGGCCATCCTGCTCACCTGGGCGGCCGATCGCCTGGGCCGGCGCCGTGTCCTCATGGGGACGATCGTCGCGTACACCGGGCTTACGGGGGCGACGGCGTTCTCACCGAATGCAGAGACGTTCGTCGCCTTCCAGTTTCTCGCCCGCATGTTCATCACGGCCGAGTATGCCCTTGCGATCGTCGTGATCGGGGAGGAGTTGGACGACGACGCGCGCGGCTGGGGAATCGGTGCGCTGGCGGCGCTCTCCGCGTGTGGCCATGGGCTCGCCTACTTTTTGTTTGCCTTCGTCGACATCCTCCCCATGGGTTGGCGGTCTCTTTATCTCGTGGGGTTGGTGCCCCTGGCGATGGTGGCATGGATGCGCCGCGACATGGCGGAGACGCCGTACTACGCGCGTCTTGTGGCCGCGCGAAGTGAATCAGGGCCCGCCGGGTTTCTCGCGCCGGTGCGCGGGCTGATCCGCCAGTATCCCGCCCGGTTCGTCGCGATCGGCTCGATCTTCCTTCTTCTTGGGCTGGCCGAGCGGGCGGCCTTCTTTTTCGCACCCAAGTTCCTGCAGGACGTTCACAGCTTCCCCCCGGCGATGGTCGGTCTCATGGGGTTCTTCGGTGGGGCGCTCGGAGTGTTTGCCAACACGCTGGCCGGTCGGTGGAGCGACCGGTTCGGGCGCAAGAGGACGACACTGGTGTTCCTCTCGGTGATGCCCGTGGTCGTCATCGCGTTCTACAACGCGTGGTGGGGTTTCCTGCCGTTTCTTTGGGTCGCGCTGTTGTTCTTCGGCATGGGCAGCGGTGTGCTCTTGTCCATGTACGGAGTCGAACTCTTTCCGACGTCGTACCGATCTACCGCCGCCGGTGCTCGGGCTACGCTGTCTACCCTAGGCGCGGTGCTCGGGTTGTCTCTGGAGTCGGCGTTGTACGTGGCCTTTGGCTCACACGGCGTCGCCATTTCGATCCTGGCGAGCCTGGCGCTTGTTGCGCCGGTGATCGTATGGCTCGCGTTTCCGGAAACGACCGGGCGGAGTCTCGACGAAATCTCGCCGGAGCGGTAAGGGGCGGCGGACACGTCCGCCGCCCCTACACGGGAGCTACGCGGGGAACATCTTCTCGACGAGCGAGGAGTCGTTGTGCTCCTTGAACTCGACGATCTTGCCGTTCTCGAAGCGCCACATCATGCAGTAGGTGTTGTGGTACGGCTCGCCAGACGTCGTCTTTGCGCTCCCGTACGTCTCGACGACGACCCAGTTGTCGCTCGGGATGAGGTTCTTGATCTCCAGGGTGATCATCTCGTCCAGGCCTTGCACGACGCGACCCACCAACTCGATGAACTCGGCTTTGCTGCTGCAGTGGTTCGAGAACTGATGCGAGCCGTTCATCTGGAAATGCATGTCGTCGCTGAAATTGCCTAGAAACGCTTCGGTGTCACCGCTGTTGAAGGCGGCAAGTGCCGCCTTCACCACCCGGACGTTGTCTTCACGCTTTCGGTGGGCGGCCAGGAGTTCCTCGTGTGTCGGATCAGCCACGGTCAGGCTCCCACCCAGTGAGCGTGAAAGCCGTACGGTACGCGCTTCGGCGTCCGGACGCGCGCAATCGGGCCCTCGGTGAACTTCTGAGCGTCGACGATCCAGCACTCGGTGCGGTCATCCGCTTCGTCGTGGATGAATCCGAGGACGTAGCCGTCGTCCTCAGATCGGCTGCTCACGCGCGGCGCGAACACGATTTCTTGGTTGAACTGCGTGTCTCCCATCTCGATGGCGTCGATCCGGTCGCTTTCGCGGTCGTGCTTCAGCATGGCGTTGAAGAGCAGGCCGCGGGTAGGGTGGAAGCGTGACGCATAGCCGTAACGGGTCTCTTCCCCGATCATGGTCTCATTGATGCGTGAGAACTCGAGCGGTGTGTCGTTGACGCGCTGCTCGTCCACCTTCCCGGTCGTCATGTTGAACCGATATCGGTGAAGCCGAGCCTGCTGATCGTCGGTCTGGCCTTCGTCCTGGTCGAGAATCGACGTGCGGTCGGTTCGGCAGCAGTCGAGTACGATGTCGTCGCCTTCCTCCCACGCGTTGAACACATGGAAGATGTACCCGGTGGCCACATCGAACCACTTCGTCTCGGATCCGTCGCCGTAACGGGGCAGGATGCCGACTCGCGTGCCGTTCTCGGGCTCCCAATCGAAGGCCTTGCCTCCGTTCATGATGCGCTCGATCGAGAAGGTGACCGGCATGTCGAAGATGAGGCTGTAGTTCTTCGTGATCGCCATGTCGTGAATCATCACGGGGGCGCCGGCGAGATCGATGCCGGTCTGGTGCGTCGCTTTGCCGTTCGCGTCGATCACGCCGTAGCGGACGTACGGCGGTTCGGCCGGTGAGTAGCAGAAGACGATCATCTCACCCGTGCGCGGGTCGACCTTGGGATGGGCGGAGACGGCTTGTGTCCATCCCTCATTGAACGTTTGCGCGCCGATCGTCTCCAGGTTGGGGAGGCCGATCTCGAACGGACTACCGGCTTCCCACGTCGCGAGGAGCTTGCCGTTGTGGAACGCGAGCGCCGTGTTCGCGAGGTTCTTCATTGGCATGTCGGGCGGGGTTTCGATCTTGCCGATCGTGCTAAAGCCGCCCCAGATGGACTTGCCCTCTTTGCGCTCACGCAGAAAGCCCGGCGTCTCGATCCAGCGGTTCCGATACGTCGCCTTCCCGTCCTTGAACTCGAGTTGATGGATCATCCCATCGCCATCGAACGGGTGGTAGAGTTCGTTGCTGATCGGCTCGAACTGGTTGTTGGGCCCGTTGCGGAGGAAGTAGCCAGCGAGATCGGTCGGGATCTCACCTTTGATCTCGGTGCAGGGGAGGGTGACCTCCTCCGTTACCGGAGCGAAGTTGCCTTCAAGGTACTCGTTGGCCATCGACGTCCTCCTCGCGGTCGTTTCCGCGTTCATGAATCTATTAGTGAGTATCCACTACGATCAGGCTCGGGGCCCTGTCAACACGGGGCCTCCCTTGGATAGGATGTGGACAATGAAAGTGCTGAGTGAAGATCAGTGCGCCGCGTACGAACGAGACGGCTTCATCTCGATGCCCGGGCTGGTGGACGATGCGTGGGTCGGGAGGCTTCGCGATACCACGGCGGAGTTCGTCGAGCGCTCGCGGGAACTCACTGAGTCCAACGTCGTGTTCGACTTGGAGCCGAGCCATTGTTCCGAGCGTCCCCGACTGCGTCGACTCGTTTCGCCGGTGGATCTTCACGAGACGTTCTGGGAGTTCGCGACCGCCTCCGTGCTGACCGACCTGGCCGAGGACCTGCTGGGCACGGATCTGAAGTTTCACCACGGGAAGCTGAACTTCAAGGCGCCGCGCGGAGGAGAAGAGGTGAAGTGGCATCAGGACATCCAGTTCTGGCCGCACACGAACTACGGACCGCTCACGATCGGCGTGTTCTTGTCGGACGTCGAGGCGGGCATGGGGAATGTCGGCTTCATCCCCGGCAGTCACCGCGCCGATTTGTTCGATCAATACGACGGTGATGCTTGGGTGGGTTGTCTCTCGGACGAGGACGTGGCGCGCGTGGACGTCGAGAGCGCGGTGTATCCGACCGGGCCGGCGGGCAGTGTCACCGTGCACAATTGTCGGACGGTGCATGGCTCGGAGCCGAACCTATCCGAGCACGAGCGGCCGCTGCTGCTGCAGACGTACGCTCCTGCGGACGCGTTCGCCTACACCGACCTGGTCAAGCGCAGCCCTCACGGCGACATGTTGATCCGGGGGAAGCCGGCGCGATGGGCCCGCCACGATTCGCGCCCATGTCAGGTGGGGCCGAGCAAGGTTCGCACGATCTTCGAGGTTCAGCAGCGCGAGCCGTAACGCACTGCCGTTGCGCCTCGTCTGGCCGCGAGGCGCTCTAGAACTTCTTGTTGATGATGTTCGGCACGAGCGGGTAGGGCGCACTCTCGCTGTAGTACCCCTGCGCGGCGTAGTCCTTGATCTCCTGCTGATTGACCTTGCTGTCCTTGTTCGCATCGGCCCGATCGAACACGGTGTAGATGCGAGAGCCGAACTTCGCCTCGTTCTTGTCGACGTGCCCATCTCCGTCTTTGTCGTGCTCGTCGTGGACGTCGAGCCAGTCCTGTGTGCTCTTCGTAACGGCCTTGCCGAGCTCGTACAGCGTGACGTTCCCGTCTTCGTCGTAGTCGGTGTCCTTGAACGACTCCGCTGAGAAGAAGCCGCCCTTCTTGGCCTCTGTGGCGGACAACTTCCCGTCGTCGTCCGTATCCGCCGCGTCGAAGGCCTTCTTGAAGAGATGAGGCGTGGGCGCGGGGCTGGGATCTGTGGCTTCGGCCGGCGTCGCGACGGCGACCCAGGCGGCGATGGCGGACATCCAGAGCAGTCGGTTCATGGTGACTGCTGCTCTCGCGCCAGGCGCGCGGCCAGCGCCGATGCCGCCGCGATGGTCTCATCGGTGAACTCGAAGTGAACCGGGCCGGCGTCGAAGCTGGCCCGGTCGCTCAGCGCGAGCTTCGCGAGGGCGCCGGCGGGGAATGCGAATACGGTGTTCTCGTCTCTGCGCGGCGGCACGGCGGATTGGCGGCCCAGGCGTCGGCGTCTCGAGGTCTCCTGGTCGACGACGACGGCCTCACCGGTCCATGCGCCGATCTGCAGCTGTCCGCTCGTGTCCGCTCCCAGCGGCGCTGGCACGCCCTGTCGGTTGAGGCTCATCCAGATTTGTTCGGGGCGGCCGCCACGAGCGGGCGCGCCGCGGAACTGGATGAACTCGCGCCGCGGCAATAGGCCGGTGCTCGGGACCGTTCGATACCAGGGCGTACCGATGACCTTGACCGCGCCGGCCTCGTCGGTGCTCACCGTGAGCGACACGCGGTTCATCGGGACGTACTCCGGGACGACCGCCGTCGATGAGGAGGACTGCCTCGGCGACGGAGCTATGGCCGCGTCGCCCGCTGTGCCACTCGCTGCTTCCTCGGCGGCGACGGTTGCCTCAGCGGACGCACCCGCCGCCTTCTTTCGGAGCGCGTCGAGCTCGCCTCGGAGCTGTTCGTTCTCGGCGCGAAGCTGCTCGTTCTTCTCATCGAGGGTCGCGGCGCTCTGAGCTACCGCCGGGTCGGGTAGTCCTATCCCGACAGCCACGGTGGCGATCACGCCGAGAACTGCGAGGATCCGGCGCCGCCCCTCTCCCTTCCTTCCTCGTCGAACCGACTGCATCCTCTGGTTCGTAGCATTCTAGGAGCCCGGCGGTCACCCATTGTCCCCCAAATGCTTGTTTCTGGCTCAGACTACGCGTGTGTCGCCGTGGAAATACCGGGGTCGGCTCCCCACCTCGGCGAGCTAGCACCCGGCCTTGTCGAGATGCTCCATCAGGAGGTGCGCGAACCAGCGGCGGAAGCGTGCATTCGTCTGGTCATTCTCTGGGGAGCCCGCGGTCCAGATGTCGCCCGACAAGGAGTCGCCCAGCGCGGCCGCGCTCGCGAGGCGCGCGACGAAGGCGGAGTCCTGGCGGCTCGGGGGTTCGACTCCGGTGTCGTTCGCGTGTTGGACGCGCCGGGCGTGTAGCAAGGAGGTAACGCTGTCGAGCAGGGCGCGGGCCTCCTCCGCCGAATCGAAGGAGAGGGCGCGCCAGGCGATGAGCCGGGCGGTCCCGCTGTCGCCCATGGTGGTGAAGACGTGCTCGATGATCTCCTCGGCGCTGG
Source organism: Deltaproteobacteria bacterium (assembly GCA_029262355.1). GTDB lineage: Bacteria > Desulfobacterota > Binatia > UBA12015 > UBA12015 > VGTG01. Next base: position 6,822 of record JAJCZO010000339.1, on the reverse strand, counting down.
TCTCGGTCGGCTGCTTGCTCGAGAGCGCGTCGACGAGGTCCGCCACGAGGCGCTCCGTGATGCGTAGTCCGAGCGCGCGTGTGAGTCCGTCGCGACTCTCGAAGTGGTGCAAGATCGTGGGGTGCGAGATGCCGACGTCGGCGGCGATCTCCTGGAGCCGGATCGCCTCGGGGCCGCCGTTGCGCAGGCGGGCCTCGGCGGCATCCAGAATTCTCTGGCGCGCCTCTTCGGCCGTGCGCCTCACCCGTGGCAGCGAAGTCTTGGTCGGGGTCGTCTTCTTCTTGCGGGGGCTCGGCATGGTCTATTGACAGAACTGTAGATATGGTATTATATACAATCCTGTAAGTTGTTTCGGATCGGCGGGGAAGGACCCTGCGGGAGGGATACAAACCATGGCTGGACGGTCGGCACAAAGCACCAGGATTCGCCCCCTCGACGCGCTGCGCGGTGTTCGCAGTCTTCTCCGTGACCCCGATGACACCGAGAAGGTCTTCGACATCATCGACGCCCTCTCGGGACGGTCGATCGAGCACTCCTTCGAGCGCTTCCGCCGTACGGCGTCGGGGGCCCGTCTGCTCGAAGAGCAGCCCGATCTCGTCGCGGCCCTGAACGATCGCGAGCGCTTGCTCGCCATGCCGGCGGGTACGTTGGGACGAACCTATGGCGAGTTCGTGGTCCGCGAAGAGATTAGTGCCGACGGGCTCGTCGGTGCCAGCGAGAGCATTGCCGAGCCGGATCCGAGCGTGCCGGCCGAGCGCTACTGGTTCGGCGCGCGCCTGCGCGACATGCACGATTTGTGGCACGTGGTGACGGGCTATAACCGCGACCTGGTGGGCGAGGCGTCGCTACTCGCGTTCTCCTATGCGCAGATCAAGAACCGTGGCATCGGTTTCATCGTGCTCGTCGCCTATCTGAAGGCGGGCCAGAAGGACGTGCCCTGGGCGCGGCCGATGATCCGCGAGGGCTACCGCCGTGGCAAGAACGCGCAATGGTTGCCGGCACAGGATTGGGAAGCGCTCCTGTCAAAGCCCCTCGACGAGGTTCGCCGCGACCTCGGCGTTGGCGATCCGCCGGTGTACGAGGAGGTCCGCTCCGAGGGGGCACCCGTCCTCGCCTGACCCCTTCCATCGCCGCGCCCCTTTTTTCCGTCGCGCGACGTATCTTTTCGGCCTTGGTGCGCGTCGTGCCATGTGAGAGCCGGAGGGAGGCCGCCGCGATGGAAGACGCCCAGATCACCGAGGACCTGCGAGACGAGCTGAGAGCTGCCTGGCAGCGCGACGTCGACATGACGGTGCCCTTGCGCCCGGTTTTGCACGGCTATTGCCGCCGCCTGACCCGCGATCTGTGGGACGCGGAGGACCTCGTGCAGGACACGCTGCTGCGAGGTTTTGCGAGGCTCGGGTGCCTCGCAGACAACGTCGAGAATCCGCGCGCGTACCTGCTGCGCATGGCAACGAACGCCTGGATCGACACGGTCCGCAGGCGGGAACGCGACGGCGACGTGGAGAGGCTTTCGACCGAGGAAGGTACGACGCCACCGCCCACCGGGGAGCTGCACGACGCCGGCGCGAAACTCCTCGGCCTCGCGCCGCAGGAACGAGCGGCGGTGCTCTTGAAGGACGTGTTCGAGCTCAGCCTGAACGAGATCGCCGACGTTCTCGGCACCACCGTCGGTGCCGTGAAGGCGGCGCTCCATCGTGGACGGGCGGGGCTGCGCGACACCGACGACATCGGACCGAAACGCCGTGAAGTTCCGTCTGTCGAGCTCGTCGACCGCTTCGTCGAGACCTACAACCGGAGCGACCTCGGTGGTCTTCTCTCCCTGGTGCTCGACACCTCGTCCGTCGAGAACGTCGGCTGTGGAATGGAAATCGGCCGCGAGGGTACGAGGCCCAACTTCCGATTCTTCCACAAGGTCATCGAAGGCCACGAAGAGTGGCCCAAGGAAATGCAATACGAGAGCGCTCGCGCGGAGCGAGCCGTGTACGGGGGCGAGCCCGTCGTAGTTTGGTTCGTGACGCGAAAGGGCAAGGAGGCGCTGGAGCAGGTCTTCCGCCTCGAAGAGCGCGAAGGGAAGATCGCGAGCCTCCGGGCGTACGCCTTCTGTCCGGAGACGATGCGTGCGCTGGGGGAAGCGCTCGGGGTTCGCGTCCGTACCGGCCTCTATCGCTTTCCCACGCCGGCTCCCGGGCAATACTACTGAGCGTGGCGGGGGCGCGCAGCCGGTTCGCTGCGTTGAACTGCAGCCACGATCGTGGACAACGGTTGATCTCGAGCCGCAACCCGCGGAAGAGTGTTCACCGTCGATGTCCTACCGCGCCAGTACCGCCGCTCTTCTCGTTCTCATCGCGTGCTCCGGAAACGGCGGCGAGGCCCTCGGCCCGACCGCCGAGGTCGAGCGCGCCACGATCGAGAGGCGCGTCGTCGCGACGGGCACGATCGAGCCGGAGAAGGAAGTCGAGGTGCGACCGCGCGTCTCCGGGATCGTGGAGACGGTTCACGTGAAGGCCGGTGACCTCGTGCGCGCGGGCCAACCGCTCATTCAGGTTGAGAAGGAACTCTCCGAAGTCCGTCTCCATGAGGCGCGCGCACGCCTCGACGAAGCGCGCGCCGATCTCCGCTTCGCCGAATCGGCCCTAAAGCGGGCCGAGCGCCTGCACGTGAACGGCACGATGGATGATCAGGAGTACGACGAGATTCTCTCTCGCTTCCAGCGAGCGAAGGCCGGAGTGGCTCGCGCCGGGGCCAATCGGGATCTCCTCCAAGTGCAGTTGCGCTACGCCACGGTCGAGGCTCCGATAGACGGCAAGATTCTCGACGTCGAGGTCGAAGAAGGCTCGGCGGTGGCGTCGGTGGTTTCGGTCACGGGCGGTACTCCGCTGCTATCGATTGCCGCCGATGAGGCGCTCCATCTCGAGGGCCTCGTCGATGAGAACGAGATCGCAAAGGTGGCCATCGACCAACCCGCACGGGTGACCGCAGAGGCGTTCGGTGACGAAGTGTTCGTTGGGCGGGTTCAGGACATCTCACCCATCGGCGATCGGCAGCAGAATGTGACGTACTTCGAGGTCGAGGTTGCAATCGACGACCACGGAGGCCGTTTGCGGCCACGAATGTCGGCCGATGCGGACATCCTCGCGGAGGTCGTGGAGGGCGCGCTCGTGATTCCCGAGACGGCGCTCTTCTACGACGGGGACGACCTCTTCGTGGAGCATGTCCTCAACCATGATCCCCCCGAGACGGACCGGGTGGCGGTGGAGATCGGGATCATCGAGGACGATCGCGTCCAGGTCGTCTCCGGGGTGGAGGAGGGGTGGGAGCTGCAGCTGCGGTGACGACGCCCGTCGTCGAGCTCGATCGGATCTCCAAGATCTACGCGAGCGGTCGGGTGCACGTCGAGGCTCTGCGCGGGGTAGACCTGCGCATCGAGCGGGGCGACCTGCTCGCGATCCTCGGTCCGTCGGGCTCGGGCAAGACGACGCTGATGGAGATCCTGGGTTGTCTCCTTCAGCCCACGTCCGGGGTCTACCGTTTCAACGGTGAGCCGATCCACACGATCAAGCCCGATGGTTTGGCGCGTCTGCGGGGAGAGGAGATCGGCTTCGTCTTCCAGAGTTTCAACCTGCTCCCGCGGCTGACGGCGGTCGAGAACGTCGAACTACCGCTCTCGTATCGGAAGGTCGGGCGTCGTGAGCGGCGCAGGCGGGCGCTCGAGGCGCTCGAGCGAGTACGGCTCGGTGAGCGGACGAGGCACCTGCCGTCCGAGATGTCGGGCGGAGAGCGGCAGCGGGTCGCGATTGCCCGAGCCTTGATCAATACGCCGAGCTTCATTCTTGCCGACGAGCCGACGGGGAACCTCGATACCCGCACCGGCGGCGAGATCATGGCATTGCTGCACGAGCTAAACGCCGATGGGACGACAGTGGTGCTCGTGACCCATGATCTCGCGATCGGCGACCAGGCGAAGAAACGTCTCTACATCTGTGATGGCGAGGTGCAGGATGGCGCGCAGGAGAATCGGGGCGACTCGTGAACGTGGGTCAGATTCTGCGGAGCGCGTTGCTGACCCTGCGCAGTCAAAAGTTGCGGACGGCACTCACCCTGTTTGGGATGGTGTGGGGGACAGCTTCCGTGGTGTTCCTGATGTCCTGGGGGCTCGGTCTCGAGCGAATGATCGACGAGGGCTTCAACAAGATCGGGAACAACGTGGTCCACATCTGGGCGGGGAAGATCGGCGAAGACTTCACGCCGGCACTCGACCGTCGAGAGCTCTGGTTCTCGCGCGATGACGTCGAGGCCGTTCGACGAGGCGTGAAGAGCGCGGACATCGTCCTACCCGAGTCGCGCGGTTGGTACTCGGCCACGTACGGAGAAACGATGCTCTCGCGCGACGTGCGCGGGGTCGAGCCCGCGCACATGATCGTTCGCAATACGCGGATCGCTGCAGGCCGCATGATCTCGGCCGACGACGTTCGAAGCCGCCGGCGCGTGGCGGTCCTCGGGTCGAAGACGCGTCATGAGCTTATGGGTGCCGGCGCGCGGCTCGGTGCGAAGATTCGAGTCATGGGAACGCCGCACAGAGTGATCGGCTTCCTCGAGCCGGTGGGCACACAGCTGACCCGCGACGCCGACGAGATCGATGATCAGATCTGGGTGCCTCTCACGACGCTTCTCGGTCAGCGCGAGAGTCCGATCGAGAACGAGGAAGTCATCGACATCATCGTCCTGCGCGCGAAGAGTCGCGAGGTCTTCGAGCAGCTGAAGCGCGAGGTGCGGCCGATACTGTCCCGCCGGCTCGGGGTGAGTCCGGACGACGAGGAGGCCTATATCCTCGTCAGTCCGATCGAGAGCCTGCAGAACATGCCGATCGGTCGCATGCGAGGGATGTTGTTCGTCCTGGCCGTGACCACGCTCGGCATCGGCGGGATCGGGATCCTGAACATGATGCTCGACTCGGTGCAGGAGCGTCGTCAGGAGATCGGTATCCGACTCGCGGTGGGCGCGAGGCGGCGCGATGTCGTGGCCCAGTTCTTCATGGAGACCCTCGTGATCACGAGCGTCGGCGGTGTGCTGGGTCTCGTCTTCGGTCTCGTATTCTGCCTCTTCCTCGCCGGGCTTCAGGTCCCCGACGTGATCCCGCTCCCGATCGTGAAGCCTTGGATCATCTGGCTTGCGCTGTCCGTGATGGGCATCGTCGGGGTGTTGTCCGGAATCATCCCGGCGTGGCGGGCAGCCGGGGTAGAGCCTTCGGTCACACTGCGAGCGGAGTGAGCCGTGCTGCTCGATCACGTCGTTGAAACGTTGCGCAATCTGCGTGCCCACAAGCTCCGGTTTGGCTTGACCGCGAGCGGTATCGTGTGGGGCATCATGATGCTGACGTACCTGTCTGCGTGGATGCACGGATACGAGACGCATCTGATGGGGCAGATGACGAAGATCGGGCAGAACGTCGTGTTTCTGTTTCCCGGCGTGATCTCGAAGCCGGGCATTGGACAGCGCGGCGCGCGCCCGGTCGAGTTGGACTTCGAGGATGTGGAGCGGGTCGAGGCGCTGCAGACGGTGAGCGCCGCGGCAGCCAATCATTGGCTCGATCCGCTGATGATTCGCGCGCGAGGGCGCACGAAGCTCGTGTGGTCGTACGGTGTCACGGAGAAGGCCGCGCACATTCGCAACTACGAGCTTGGATCCGGGCGGTTTATCAATCGGACCGACGTCTCGCGGGCCGCGCGGGTCGTATTTCTCGGTTCGCGCACCGCAGAGCGTCTCTTCGGCGGTAGCTCGCCGGTCGGGGAGCGCGTCACGATCGAGGGAATCCCGTTCCGGGTCGTCGGGGTCGCGGCGGAGAAGGGGGAGCAGATCGTCTTCAATGGCCCGCGCGATGACGACATCGTCCTGGTCCCGATCTCGACGGCCCAACGCTGGTTTTCGAAGAACGACACCGTTGGCCAGATCATCTTCGAGCCGGCGGATCCAGAAGCCGGCCGGGGGGCGATGCGGGCCGTGCGCGGGCTACTCGGCGTGCACCATGGTTTCGTGGAAGACGACTCCAGCGCGATGGCCAACTTCCACATCCTCGAGGCGGTGGAGATCGTCACTTTGTTGTTGCTCGGTTTCCAGATGTTCCTCTATTTTGCGATTGCCGTCACGCTACTGGTTGGTGCGGCAGGCGTGATGAACGTCATGTTCGTGATCGTGACCGAGCGCACGCGTGAGATCGGTCTGCGCAAGGCGATCGGTGGGTCGAACGGATCGATCTTCGCGCAGTTCCTTCTCGAGGCGTTGTTCGTGACGCTCGTGTCCGGTGGGGTTGGAGCGATGCTGGGCGTGGGGATGGTCTGGATCTCACAGGCGCTGATCGGGGAGGGGACCCGGTTTGCGGGGGCGCCGATTCTCGCACCGGGTTCGTTTTTTACGATCGTGGGAGTCATGGTGTTCGTGGGCGTCGCAGCAGGCGCGTTGCCCGCACTGCGCGCATCGAGGATCGAGCCGGCCATATCCTTGCGTTCGACATGAGGTCGCAACGACTCGAGTTCCAGTCTCGACGTCACGGGCCTCCTTGGCTATGGTTCCAACAGGTGGAAACCCGAGGTGTGGCGGTCAGAGCCCGCCACTTTCGCCCAGGCGGAAGGATCCGGTGAGATTCCGGAGCCAGCGGTGAGACCCCGTCGTGTGAGAATGGCCTGAGGTTCTTGAGCCCTTCTCCTTCGAGCGAACCTGTCGCAAGGAGGAAGAAGATGTACCGAGGATTCATCACCGAAGTCGGCCGGGTTGCCGAGGCAACCTCGGACTCTCTGTGGGTCGTCGCGCCCGAGGCCGCCGAGG
>JAJCZO010000338.1 GCA_029262355.1 Deltaproteobacteria bacterium | reverse complement strand
GGCGTCGGCGTCGGCGTCGTTCAGTGGGTCGGCCGGGCAGACGTCACAGGCGTCACCGACGGTGTCGGCGTCACCGTCGGCCTGGCTGGCGTTGGCGACGGCGGGGCAGTTGTCGACGTCGCCGCAGATGGCGTCGGCGTCGGCGTCGTTCAGTGGGTCGGCCGGGCAGATGTCACAGGCGTCGCCGAAGGTGTCGGCGTCGCCGTCGGCCTGGCTCGCGTTCGAGGTGGCGGGGCAGTTGTCGACGTCACCGCAGACGGTGTCGGCGTCGATGTCGTTGTCGGGGTCGAGCGCGCAGGCATCACACGCATCACCGAGTCCGTCGAAGTCCGCGTCGGCCTGGAGTACGTTCGAAGTGGCGGGGCAGTTGTCGATGTCACCGCAGACGGTGTCGGCGTCGATGTCGTTGTCGGGGTCGAGCGCGCAGGCATCACACACGTCGCCGAGTCCGTCGAAGTCCGCGTCTTCCTGGCCGGCGTTCGCGATCAGCGGACAATTGTCCACCGGGTCGCAGACCAGATCGCCGTCCGTGTCGCCCCCTTCCGTCTCGCAGGCTGCGTGGGCTGTAGCCGGACTGATGACGAGTGCGGCGGTGAGAAGGAATGCACCAACGGCGGGCGAGGCAAGGCGGACGATCTGCATGGTGTGGTCTCCGGGGGTGATACGGTTGGGTTGGCGTAGAAACACGCCAGAGACCTGGATATCCCTGCGCGTAGAGCGGGGACAATAGACTTATTTTGATCAAACGTTCGAGTTTCACGGGGGAAAGCGGGTTTGAGGCCCAGAATGTGAGGATTCGCGCAGGATTCAGGCCGGCGCCAGGTGGAGGGCGCCGTAGGAGTCGCGGTCTGCGGCCCGGCCGCGTCTTCGGAGGAATCCCGAATCGCTCCCTCGAGGCTCCCAGGAGGCCCAAGGTCGCGACTGGGGTGCGTCGAGTCCGCGCGCCCAAGCCGCCACGGAGTCCTCCACCCGTCGCCTCGGCACGCAGTGACGACGGCGTGCCCGAGGACGCGAGGTTTTTCCGATATTGCACTCTGAGTGCAATACTGGTTGGCTTGATGCACCATCTCTTCGAGGAGCGATCGATGACGACGAACGAGGAAGCCCCGCAGGCCACGGTCCCCGGTCAAGAGTTCGGGTTCGACGCAAACGCGCTGCGCAACAAATATCGTGAGGAGCGCGATCGACGCGTTCGCGCCGACGGCAACGAGCAGTATGTCGAGGTGGAGGGGAAGTTCGCGCATTATCTCGATGACCCGTACGCGGAAGCGGACTTTACACGGGCGCCGCTCTCGGACGAGGTCGGGGTTGCCATCATCGGCGGCGGTTTCGGGGGCCTTCTTGCGGGTACCCGTCTGCGCCAAGCCGGTGTCGAGAGTCTGCGCATCATCGACCCGGCCAGCGATTTCGGCGGCACCTGGTACTGGAATCGCTATCCGGGCATTGCCTGCGACATCGAGTCGTACACCTACTTGCCTCTTCTCGAAGAGGTCGGATACGTGCCGAAAGAGAAGTACTCCTTTGGCAAGGAGATCCTGGAGCACAGCCAGGCCATCGCGCGGAAGTTCGATCTGTATCGCGACGCCTGCTTCCAGACCCGCGTCGAAGAGATTCGCTGGGACGACGACGAGGCGCGGTGGGTGATCTCTACGAATCGCGGTGATCGCATGAAGGCGCAGTACGTGTGTCTCGCGACCGGGCCTCTCAACCGCCCGAAGCTGCCGGGCATCGCCGGGATCGAAGCCTTCGCCGGCCACTCCTTTCATGCCAGTCGCTGGGACTACGACTATACCGGTGGCACGTCGGAAGGAGGCCTGAGCGGACTTCGTGGCAAGCGTGTCGGCATCATCGGCACCGGCGCGACTTCGGTGCAGGTCGTTCCCCACCTCGGCGAGTGGGCGGACCAGTTGTACGTCTTCCAGCGTACTCCCTCGTCCATCGACGTGAAGGACAACCCTCCGACCGATCCAGAGTGGGAGAAGTCACTGAAGCCGGGTTGGCACCAGCACCGGATGGACAACTTCAACTCCCTGGTCTCGGGCGTTCCTCAGGACGAGGACTTGGTGAACGACGGCTGGACCGCGCTCATCGGCAACCTCCTCGTGAACATCCGGAAGGGCGTGAGCACGGACTTCACGTCGAAGGGATTGGCGGAGGCGGCCGAGGTTGCCGACTTCCAGAAGATGGAAGAGATCCGCGCGCGGGTCGAGGCGGTCGTAGGAGACTCCAAGACGGCCGAGGCGCTAAAGCCCTACTACCGTCAGTTTTGCAAGCGTCCGTGTTTTCACAACGAGTACCTGGATGCGTTCAACCGACCCAACGTCACGTTGGTCGATACGCACGGTCGAGGTGTCGAGCGCATCACCGAGAACGGTGTCATGGTCGACGGCAAGGAGTACGCGGTCGACTGCTTGATCTACGCGAGCGGCTTCGAGGTTGGGACGGACTACTCGCGGCGAGCCGGCATGCAGCTCTACGGACGCGGCGGCTTGAGTCTGACCGAGGCGTGGTCGGGTGGCATTCGGACGATGCACGGAATGCACGTACGAGACTTTCCGAACTGCTTCATCATGAGCAATCCGCAGGCGGGTTTCACCGCGAGCTACCCGCACCTGTCCAACGAGCAGGCGAAGCATCTCGCGTACATCATCGGCGTCGGCATGGAGCGGAACGTGCGGTCGATCGAGGCGTCGGAAGAAGGAGAGGCGGCGTGGGTCGCGCAGTGTCTTCGCAAGGCGCGCGACGTTGGTGATTTTTTCGAAAACTGCACGCCCGGCTATTACAACAATGAGGGCAAGCCGACCGAGCGAAGCGGGCAGGATGGCTTCTATGGCGGGGGCTCGGTCGAGTTCTTCCGCATCCTGGACGGTTGGCGCGAAGAAGGCGGGCTCGAGGGACTCGAGCTGAAGTAGGCGCCGGCCGCCGTCGCACCCGAGCACGGCGAAGCGTCGTTGGTCGGTCGCGAGTTAGAGATCTTTCGTCTGGTGGAGTTCTCCTCCGGGCCTATGGTTCGGTGGTGAGTGTTCGAATGAGTTCGCCGTCCGTCGTGTCCCCGCTGAGTTCCCAGAACATCACGCCGCCCAGCCCGTTCGTGCGAATGTAGTCTCGTTTTGCCGACATCACGGGCGCATCGTCGAAGGTCCAGAACACGCCGTTGTCAAATAGCCACGCTGCCTGTGCCGCCGGATCGAAGTAGCGCAGATGGCCGAGGCCTCGCAGAGTCTTGTAGTCCTCCACGCCGGCCGCCCACGTGCCGGGAGCCGCACCCGTGCTGGGCTGCCACAGCCCGTTGTTCGTGGGCGACACGCCTTCCCAACCGTGGCCGTAGAACGGCACGCCCACGATCAGCTTGCCTGCCGTCGCGCCGCGCGTGAGCCAGAGGTGCACGGTGTCGTCGACGGTCAGGTTCAGTGCCACGGACGGGTCGAGCGGGGAGGAGTAGAGGGCGGACTGCAGGCCCGTCACCGGGTCCCACGCGCCGTGGAAATCATAGGTCAGGAGGTTGATCGAGTCTACGATCGACGAGACGGCGGCTACCTCGATCTGGTCGACCTTGTCCACTGCGGCGGGCGCCGCGATCGTGAGGAGAAGGCTGGGGTTCACGGCGTCGAGCTGACTGCGGAACTCCCCCAAGAGAGCTGTAAAATTCTGGGTGTCCTCGGGCCGGAAGCTGCATGTGTTGCCGCATGTGCCCGGGTACTCCCAGTCGATGTCGATCCCGTCGAACACTCCGACCCAGCGTGGGTCGTTGATGAACAGATCGATGCAGGACTGGACGAACGCGGCCCGATTCTCGGGAAGGGCTGCGTCAGAGAAGCCGCTCGACCACGTCCACCCGCCCAGCGAGATGAGCACTTTCAGGTGGGGGAACAGGATCTTGAGCTTTCGGAGTTGGTTGAAGCTGCCGCGCAGTGCGCCGGGGGCCCAGCTATCGCTCGTGGCGTCCACGCTGGCGCCCGCGTTGTAGAACTTGTCGTAGTCGGCGTACGGATCGCCCAGCTGACAGAGGTTGCTCACGACGTTCCCGAACGCGTAGTTGATCCGCGTGAGTCGCGCGGCCGAGCCAGACGTCACGATGTTCTTCACGTGGTAGTTCGCCGCGTAGACGCCCCACTCCTCGAAGTATCCGACGACCTCGCCCACGACGGAGCCCGGCGGTGGGGGCGGCGTTGTGGGGTAGGAGAGACTCCGTTTCTTGGCCTTGAGCTTGCCCGAGGACGAATCGTTCTCACGGATCTCCGCGCCGGAGTAGCTCGTGGTGAAGCACAGACCCGACTCGACGTTGTGCATCTCCGCGACGACCGGCTCAGCGAGCGGCAGTGAGAGGTCGGTCAGCGCCGCGCCGCGGCCCTTTGCTTGAATCGAGGTTCTGTCCTTCAGGCTCGCCTTCGCCCGGATCGTGAGAATCCCGTCGTTCTCGGCGGTCTTGTCCTTGAACTTGAATCCCTTGGTCGGCTGCACCGCCCAGCACGGCTTGCCGCTGCACGTCCCCCCGGCGGGCACGTCGGCGCCGAGCGCGAGACTGCCACCGGCGTAGAGGCATAGGCGGTACTCGGCCGTAGCAGTTGGATTGGCGAGTTCGGCGAACGTCGCCGATTGTCCGCGATTGAACCGGATCGAGAGCTTGTCGTGGGTGTGATCTCCCTTGCTCACCAAAGTCAGCCGGGTCGACAGCGCATGTCGACACGACTCGCTTGGGGCTGGGGGGCAGGCCGCCGAGCTGACCCGTAGCTGCCCGAGGAGTGCGACGAGGAGAGCGATCGTTGCCGTCCCTCGTTTCAGGGTGTGCGGTGTCAACCTCAACTCGGGATTCCTCGATGATGGACCTGCCCGGATGTCGGGCAGTCTCTGGGTGCTCTCGTACCGAGATACTTGTGTTGAGCCTCGCAGTACACCCACCCCTCGATCCGAGGGGTGGACGTCGACCCGGGTGTTCGGCCTCGCTCTGCGGTCCTCCGGGGCAGCGGCCGGCCGGTGAGCTGCACGAGCCTCATCCGGGCGGAACGCGAGACTCGTCCGGTGAGGTGGAGGCCGGCGGGCCGGCGAGGGCGTCGGGAGCCACCTCCACGCTCTGGGGAGCAGGGAGCATTGGCTTCGTGAACTCGCGCACCGGCTGGCCGTCGAGCACTTCGATCATGAAGGTCGTCCAGATCGGCGCCGCCGCCGCTCCACCCGTGACGCGCCGCCCGAGCGGGCGACTGCCGTCGTAACCGACCCAGACGACGGCCACGGCGTCCGGCGTGAAGCCGGCGAACCAGACGTCCTTGGAGTCGTTGGTGGTCCCGGTCTTGCCGGCCGCGGGGCGGCCGAGCTTCTGGGCGTTTCGTCCCGTGCCCGACTCGACGACCGTCGTCAGCATGTCCGTGAGGGTGCGTGCGGTCTCGGGCCGCATCACGGGCAAGAACCGTGCGTGCGCGCCGGGGAACTCGATCGGGCTTCCGTCGGCATCCGTTACGGATGTGATGAAGACCGGTTCGAAGCGACGGCCCTCAGTGGCAAAGATTCCGTAGGCGCGCGCGAGTTCGAGAGGCGTGACCTCGGCCGTGCCGAGGACGAGCGAGATGTGGCGGGAGAACCGTGCCGAGAAGCCGAAAATATCGAGATAGTCGCGTAGCGGATCCAAGCCGACCAGCCCGACGAGACGAACCGTGACCGAGTTGAGTGACTTCGCGAGCGCCGTCCGCAGAGGTACGGGGCCCATGTACTTGTCTCCGAAGTTGCGAGGGCTCCACAGTCCGCGCGCGCCGTTGGGCAGTGAAATCGGTGAGTCGTCCACGATGAAATCCGGGCGGAATCCCCGATCGACGGCCGCCGCGAAGACGAAGGGCTTGAAGGCGGACCCCGGTTGGCGCTTGGCGAGGACCGCGCGGTTGAACTGGCTACGAGGATAGTCGGCACCCCCTACCATCGCCTTGACGAGTCCCGTGTCGGGCTCGATGGCGACCAGCGCACCTTCGACCTGCGGATCGCGATCGAGGGCGAATCGGCTCGAGCCGTCCTCTCGTGGCTCGATTGGGTCTACGACGATGACGTCGCCGACCGCAAAGAACGTCGGGCGTACGCTCCCGCGCGCTGCGATCAACTCGGCCTCCGGAATGAAGCCGGTCGTCCACGGGGTCTGAACGTGTACGCCCGGGTCGTCGCCGTGTGCCACCACTTCGGTGACGATCGCGTTCTGCGGCCCGTTCGGTGTCCCGCTTGCGCGCCGCCGCGCGAGATACGACTCGAACTCGCCCTTCTTGAGACGGTCGACGCTCACGCGCAGCCGCCACTTCGTCTCGATATGGGCGAGTCCGCTCGAGATCGACGACACGGCGGCGTCCTGCCACCGGGGATCCATCGCCGTGTGCACGCGCAGGCCCCGGCTCGTGAAGCCCTCTCCGAACTGCTCTTCGAGCAGTCGTCGTACGTGCTCGACGTACCAAGGGGCCACGGAGTAGGTGCCGATGCGGCTCCCTTCGAAATCCAGAGGCTCGGCGAGAGCGGCTTGGTATTCGTCGTCGGAGATCAGGTCTTCTTCCCGCATGCGACGGAGCACGTAACGCTGGCGGTTGATCGCAGCTTCTGGCCGCGATTGGGGGTTGTACCGACTGGGTGCCTTGGCAAGGCCGGCGAGCACGGCGGCCTGTGCGATCGACAGCTCTTCTACGGGAACGCTGAAGTAGGTTTGGGCCGCCGCCACGATTCCGTAGGAGCCCGCACCGAAGTAGATTTCGTTGAGGTAGAGTTCGAGGATCTTCTCCTTGCGGAGCTTCGACTCGAGTTGTTGTGCGAGGATCACCTCTTTCAGCTTGCGCTCGTAACTGCGCTCGGGAGAGAGAAGCAGTTGCTTCACGACCTGCTGGGTGATCGTGCTCGCGCCTTGGACGATGTGCTCCTTTCGGAGGTTCGCGAGAAACGCGCGTGCGATGGCCGCGAAGTCGACACCTTGATGGTGATGGAACTCGGTATCCTCGGCGGCGAGGAAGGCATCCTTCACGTGCCTCGGTACGTCGAAGATGGAGACTGGGTAACGTCGTTCTTCGAAGAATTCGCCGATGAGTGATCCGTCGGCGGCGTACACGAGCGTGGCGGCGGGTGGTCGATAACGCAGGAGCTCTTCTACGGGTGGAAGATCCTGAGCGAGCTCTCGCCACAGCACGAAGGCGACGGCTCCCGACGCGAGTAGCGCGAGCGTCGTCGTCCAGAAGATGAAGCGCACGAGGCGTCTCAGCATCGGTCCGCCTCGGTCGTTGCGTGCGCGCTCATACTCCGTCCCCTTCCGGTGGTTGGACCGATACCGGGCGGGGCTGGGCGCGCACCGTGACGAGCACGGCGGAGAGGGTCGTTCGATCCTGGCCGGAGATTTCGCGGCGCGCGAGGCGGCCCGCGGGGATGCCCTCCTGCACGAGAAGGCGCTCGACCGCGAACATCCGCTGGCGCCCCAGCTCCCGCAGCTGCGTGGTGCTCGCGGGGGGCTGCTTGGCGAGGAGATCGTCGAGCACCTCCTCTTCGTACGCGTCGAGGTACCACGCCTCACCGTTGATTCGAGCGCGGAGGGCTTCGCGGATCCGCTCTTGTTCGTCGGATGCACCGAGTAGCCGGAGCGCGCGCATGAGGCCCCCACGGTCGTCGAGACGCTCGAGCAAGGCCCGTTCGGCGAACCAGCGCCGATCCTGAAGTGACGCCGGCGCGGCGAGTTCAATCCGCAGCAACGGATACGCTTCGATGAGTCGCGCGATCGATCGAAGGCGTGATGCCGTCGTGGGGCCGATTTCGGCTTTGCCTGGCTCGAACCCCACGCTGGTTGGCGTCAGTGCGCCGCCGGATGCGGGCGCTTCGTGGGCGTGCTGAATGGCGTCATAGACTGCGAGATCGAATTCGTGCTCGAGATCCGTGAGTCGGGGCAGTCGTACCCGGACGTCTCCATTTTGATCGCGCAACAGCCGGAACGCTGAGGAGAGGGACATCCCGAGGCGCTCGCGGGCGCCCTCGCCGTCGGTCCAGTCGTCGACGAGCGGCCGATTCAGCACCATGAGCGTATCCGCGGCCCAGCCGTCGGTATCGTGCTGTAGTTCGGCGATGAAGGAGCCGGTGCCACCAGAGAATCGGTACGGAACTCCGAGGTGCTCCAGGTAGGGTCCGGCCAGATAGAGAGGAATGTCTTCCCCGAGGACGTCGAATCCGCCGAGCCCGGAGGTCTCGTGGCCACGGATTGCCAACAGTCCCAGATCGGCCCCGTAGCCCTGCAGGCTCATCTCCCCGATTTCGAACGGAGCCAGCGTCATGTTGTACACGCTGCCGCCGATCTCGCCGACGTCGAACGCGAGTGCACTCGCTCCGTCGGTTACGTGCAGGTTCCCTCCCACCACCGTGAGCTGCTGGATCGTGATCGGTGGTGCGACGGCCGCGTAGGGTTTGGGTGATGGGGTTGGGGGCTCGAGCGGAGACTTTTCCGCCGCCGATTCGGGGGTCATGTCCGGGAGGCGCCAACCCGCGTGATCGCGGGTCACTTGGAGGTACGGTCCGGTCAACGTCGCATCGACGTACCAACGATGCTCGGGCTCTGGGCCGCGCTTGCGCTTCGTGACTGCTGGAGCGCTCACGACCAGGTCGATGCGGTCCGCCCCCGCTGCAAACGGTTCGTGGAGATCGGCTCTCGAAATGGGGCGGAGAGCGGGCTCGATCGGTTCCGGCTGGCTGGTCGTCACGACGACGTCGCTTTCGGTCGGCTGGTCCGGTCGACCCGAGAGCGTCGCCCCTGCGATCGATACGAGGCCGGTCATTCCAAAGCTCGACGCGCTGGGCTCGAGCAGAACGTCGATGTCGGCTGTGAGGTTCCCACTCTTCACCAGGTGGGCGCCGGGCAGACCGATCTCTCGAACCAGCGTGGGCAGGTCGATCCCACCGGCGGACAGCCGGCCTTCGAGGCGCGGTTCGTCGTACGATGTTCGCACGGAGCCTTCGAACTCTGCGCTCGCGACATCGTGTCCGAAGTGCGCGTGGACGGGAGACCAGTGGGAGCGGGGGCCTAGATTCTCCCCGCGAATGGTGACCGCCACCTCGATCGGCTCGGTGGGGCCGGGCACTCGCAGTCGCGCGTCCGACGCGTCGAAGCGGTCGACGGCCCACCGCCACGGCCGTGTGCCTCCCGTGCGCGTCTTTCGGGCGGCGGCGTCCGTCTCGCGTCGTAGGGAAGACAGGAGGGTCGATGCGATCCCTGCTTCCGCTCGGAAGCGCGCCCCCCGCAGAACCAGTGAGCGCACCCGGACGATGCGACGTCGAAGGTCGAGAGCAGCGACGTCGGCGATCGCATTGCGCACCTCCATGATGGGCTCGTCTTCGCCGGGGAGCTGGATCTTGGCTTCACGCAGCCGCGCCCACCCGGACAGCATGCTACGTCGCCCAGGCTCGAGCACGTAACGCATCTTTGCTTCGAGCCGGCCGGAGAGCGCGTTGGCCTCGAGCTCCGGCAGGTGCTCCAAAACGCGCGATGCCGGAAGGTCGGAGGCTTCGACATCGGCCATGATTGCCAGACCTTCGTCGTGCAAGGAGTAGTGGCCTTCCGCCCGCACGGTCCCGCTCTCGACGGTCGCGTGGAGGCGTAGGTTCGTTGCGGCTCCGAGTACACTCGTGCGTCGCCGAGTCGCGGTGACCTCGGCCTCGTGCAGGTCGACCTCGAGCGGGTTGGTTGCCGAACCGAGGCCGCCGAGACGCACGATGCTGTCTCGTAGTACGATGCGGTCGATCTGCAGCGACCAGTCCACGGGAAGGGTCGCAGGGTGGGTTGGCGACCAGAGTGCTTCGAGGCTCGGTGCGAGGTTCGGTGCTCGGTCGAGCTCGATCACCGCGCCTTCCAGAGCGAACTCGCGAATCTGCAGACGCTTGTGGATCAGTGGAAACCACTGGATGTCGATCCGTGCCTGATCGGCGAAGATCGGTTGCCCGATGCTCTGGCCGTCGGTCGCAAGCCGCGTGGTCACGTCCTCCAGGGTGATGACCGCGTCGATCGGATCGAAGCCCACGCGGCTCACTCGGACCGGGACGCCGAGAGTTCGAGACAGCCAAGACTCGGCCGTCGGCCGCGCGGCGTACGACGTGACCCAGTAGCCCGCCGTCAACACGAGGGCGAAGAGGATCCAACGTACGGCGCGCCCCCGTCGTCGCTTCGGGCGCCCAGCCGGTTCGTCGTCCGGGGTGCCCGAGTCGTCATTGCTGATGCTCACCAGAACGGCTCCTGACCTTCGAACGTACAGATAGCAGCGCAGCGGAGAACGGGGAATGATTCGGGGGCGGCCAACCCGCTGCTAGCGGTCGCGCAGCAGCGCGAGCTCTGCGTCGCCCAGCTCGCACCACTGGGCGGGTTCCAGGCCGAGTCGCTCGAGGAGGAGCCCACCGATCGCGGTCCGGTGCAGGCCTACGCATTCCGCTCCGGCTGCGGCCAGCATTCTCTTCACCTGGTGGTACTTCCCCTGGTCGATCTCGATCTCGAGCCCGTGAGTCCCCGCGACTTCGCATCGCATCGCCGCGAGCGGCTCTTTGTCGCCGCGGAGCCGGACCCCAGAGAGCAATCGCGCGACGACTTCCGGCGTCGGCGGAGAGCGCGTCGCGGCGAGGTAGGTTTTGGATACGTGCCGGTTCGGTGACGAAACTTCGTGGTTGAATGCTCCGTCGTCCGACATCAGGAGTAGGCCCGACGAGTCCTGGTCGAGTCGTCCCACCGGCTGGACGCCGCGGGTCACGAGCGGCGTCGGCAGTAGCTCGAACACGCTCGAATGGTGTGAAGGATTGCGAGAGCACTCGCAGCCAGTGGGTTTGTGCATTGCGAGGTAGACATGGGCGCGACAGATCCATACGACGCCATCGATCTCGACCTGTAAGCCGTCGGGCTCGAACTCGAGCCGTTCGTCCGTCTCGATCCGGCCTGCGATCTTTGCCGCCCCCTCCCGCACCATCGATCTGCACTCTTGGCGCGTGCCGAAGCCTTGCGATTGGAGGATGCGATCTAGGCTTCGTTTGGGCATGGGCACGAAGAGGCTGTGATTGGGGGCTATTGCACGAAATCGTTCGCGGGTCAGCTAGGATGAAGCGGAGATGGCGAACCACAAGTTCACAGTTCGATACGACGGTCGAGACTTCCTTGGTTGGCAGCGCCACAAGGACAAGTCGACCATTCAGGGCACGATCGAGGCCGTGCTCTCGAGAGTTTACGATCGCCCCATCGCCATCAACGGGGCGGGGCGCACGGACCGGGGCGCGCATGCGGAAGGACAGGTCTTCAACGCCGACCTTCCTGGTGTCCCGGACGTGCACGCCACCAGGGCGGCGGTTGATGACGAGTTGCCGCCTTCCATTCGGATCGTCGACATCGAGCTCGTCGCGGATGATTTCCACGCGCGTTCATCGGCGCGCGGGAAGATCTACCGGTACGAGATCTGGAACAGTCCGCAGTGCCCGGGCGCCCAACGGGGTCGTGTCTGGCATATCCCCGGGGCCCTGGAGGTCGACCGAATGCACGCGTCGTGCGGGGAGTTCGTTGGCGAGCGTGATTTCGCATCGTTCGCGACGAAGCCGAACTTCAAACAGAAGTCGACGCGGCGCGACTTGAGACGAGTCGATCTCACTGCCGAGGGCGAGCGTATCTCGATCGTCTTCGAAGCGGACGGCTTTCTGTACAAGATGGTCCGCAACATCGTCCGTGCCATCGTGAAAGTGGGCGAGGGCCGCACTGGAATCGACGACCTCGAGAAGATCATCGAAGCGTGCGATCGGCAGGCTGCGCCCGGCACGGCTCCGGCGTCGGGTTTGTACCTCGACGCCGTACACTACGAGTGAAACGCCGGTCCGAGGCATCCGGCACGATGTGCCGAATGCCCCGGTGGCTTGGTTCGAATACTAGAGGGTTACGACGTTCTCAGCCGCCGGGCCCTTCTGTCCGGCAACGACGTCGAACTCGACCTTCGCGCCTTCTGCGAGGGACTTGAAGCCCTCACCCTGAATGGCGCTGTGATGGCAGAACACGTCCTTCTCGCCATCGTCCCGCGTGATGAAGCCGAAGCCCTTTTCGTCGTTGAACCACTTGACCGTTCCTGTTGTACGCATGCCGTACTCCCTGTTTGTCGTCCGAATCTTCGGGGTGCAGCAATGCGTTTCACCCGTGTAATCGCAGCCGACTTCTACAAAATGTGCGCACCCGTTTTGACGGGGCACGCTTGGAGCGACCACCATGGTCGCCCCGTTGCCATAGGTAGGCCAAGGCCAGGGAATTGTCCAGATACCCCATGCGTCTTTGCCCAATTCTCTGAAACGCGATTCGGCGGCCTTTTGGGGCGCCTCGGGCCGTCCCAGAAGGGGTCCGCGCCTGAGGCGACACGGGGGGGCGGGTCCGGGCCTGAGCGACTTCCTCCGAATGCAGGCGGCTATCCGCCCACCGGGAGAACGGCTAGGAGTGGGGAATGACCGCATCCACGGCCCAGATCCAGTCGATCCTGCGCGTCCCCATCAAGTCATTTCAGGGCGAAGCCATAGAGTCTGCGCTGTTGGGCGAGAGCGGAATTTTTGCGGACCGACCGCTGGCGCTGGCGGAAAAGGCGACCGGCAAGGTGCTGAGCGGCAAGCACCCCCGGGTTGGGGATCAGATCCTCCGATTCGAGGCCCGCTATCTGAGTGAGCCCGTCGCCGGGGCGCCGCTTCCGGCCGTCGTGGCGATGATCGACGGTGCCGAGTGCCGTACGGACGATGTAGGGGGCTTTGCCCGGAAGTGCTCCGAGGTGCTGGGGCTCGAGGTCGAGCTGGTCCGAGCTGGAGGGAGTCCGGCCGTTTACGAGACGTACTGGCCGGAGATCGAAGGCCACCCGCTCTCCAACGCGACGCTCGATTTTCCGCTTTCGATGGCTGAGGCGGGTTCGTTCGCGGATATCGACCCTCTCCACATTCTGACGACCGGCAGTGTTCGGCACCTTGCCGGACTTCGTTCCGAGAGCCAGATCGCAGCGCAGCGCTTTCGCGCGAGCATCGTGATCGACACGGGCGATGTGGAAGGGTTCGTCGAGAACGAATGGGTTGGTCGGACGGCCACCGTGGGTGAGGCGACTCTCGAGTTCGGCTCACTCACGCCTCGGTGCGTGATGACGACTCGCCCGCAGGCGGGCCTTTCCGAAGACTTGCACGTACTCCGGACGCTCAACAAAGAGAACCGCCACGAGTACATGGGGATGCAGATGCCGTGTCTTGGCATCTACGCGAAGGTCGCGGTTCCTGGCCAGGTCGCCGTCGGCGATCCGATCCGCTTCTCGTAGCCGACCGCACCAACGGCTCGGCGCCGCCGATCGCTTCTTCGCCTCCGGCGCAGGCTTCGAGGCGTCCACTCTCAGATGGGCCCGGGACCCGTTCGGTCGCCGAGGATCCACCGGATCATCGGGAGGTGCTGCCGTCCGAGGAACACCTCGCCATCGGCGACGTACCCTGGCACGCCGAAGAGACCCCGTTCGAGAAGTTCGTCGTCCAGCAGTGCTGCGGCCTCTGGGCCGTCGCCGCTGCACCATCGTTCGAAGCCACCGAGCTCTGCGGTGCCGACCCGGTCGAGCAGCGCGGCGATCGCGGTGACGCTCGACGGGTCGAGGGCGAGCGACCAATAGGTGTGGAACGCTTCGGCGAGATAGACGGGGAGGCGCTCGACGTCGCGCTCGCGGAGCCAGAGCCAGCCCAGATGGAAGGCGCTCGAATCCGGAGATCGGTACAGGTCGCGGATCTTCAGTCCCTGCGCGCGGCCGTACGTCTCGATCTCATGGGCGATCGCGTGTGCGCGGTGCCGTCGGTGTACGATGCCGCGATCGTCGTCGGGGCCAGGTGAGGAAGGCCGCTTCAGCGGAGGGACGCTGAGCGGGAGCCAGTTGATCTCGAGCGAGAGCTCGGTGGCAAACGAAATGGCCGGGCCGAGGGCCAGGTACGATTCCGGGTGACGAAGATCGAGCAGGACGGTCAACCGCGCGTCGTCGATTCCCGAGTACGATGTCATGCGGCTGTCGCTCCAAACGAGCGGTTTGCGACGTCCGGGGCCGGGCCGGCTGCTCCCGCGAGTAGCCACGCGACGCGTGGGAGGTGCTCGCGTCCGAACCACATCTCGTCAGCTACGACGTACGTCGGCACGCCAAAGACCCCGGCTTCGAACGCGGTGGCACTCAGCTCGTCGTGTTCGATACGTCCGCGGCCGTCGACGAATGCCGCGAAACCTTCGGTCGGCACGTTCGCATCCTGCAGCACGGACTCGAGTACGCCGACCTGCTCGATATCGAGTTCGCGCCGCCAGAAGCGCGGATAGGCCTCGTCCAGGTAGCGGTCGAGACACTGGTGTTGTTTCGCCCAGAGCATGGCGATGCCGGCGAGGCTCGAATCCCAGATCTTCACAGTTCCGCGCACGGTTTTGCCAGTCAGGTTCGCGTAGCGACGAGCGTCCATGTACGCGTAGCGCACTCCGCTCCACTGCTGCGGGCTGCGCCTGCTGGTCTCGACTTTGCCCTTCCGGTCGAGCTTGGCGGAGCCCAGGTAGCTCGGGATGTCGAGCGTGAACGGGCGCCAGTCGACTGCAACGCCGGCACTCGCGGCCATCGCCCGGGTCGGGTCGATCGCGAGATACGCGTATGGACTCTTGAGATCGATGTAGACGACCAGGGAGTGGTCGCCCCGTAGTTGGCTGGGGGCCATCATGCCCAGGAATCTAGATAGATTTTGCCCTGTTGTCGCCCGAGGGGTGGGTCATTGCGGGTCGAAGATCGCTCTTCCCCCAAGGCGGCTGTGAGGCGACAATGGGGCGAGGCGTCGCTCTGACGTCTGGGAGCGAGAGCGCCCGGGAGGCAATTCGAATGTTACCGCGAAACACTCATCGGTGGGCGACTGCGGTTGCGTGTGTCGCCGTCTTGTTGGCGACGACGGCATGGGGATCGGGCCCGAGCGGGGGGGACCCCGTCTTCGCGGACTACCAGGTGTGCAAGGGCGGACCCAACAAGGCCGCTGATTGCATGTTTGACGTCGACTGCCCGAACAGCAAGTGCGTGATTGATTGGGTGACCGGACCTGGCACGAGGCTTCGTGGTACGATCACCGCGACGTACGACGACCAGGTTCGTGATTGGCGTGACGACATCGAGACCGACAACCAGGCTGTGACGGTCACGTTGGAGGTCAAGGCCAATGGTGCCAAGCACATCTTGGCGGAGACGTATCAGGAGCATGACAATCCCGAACTTCAGCCCGAGGTCCTCGGCTGGGGCGGGCTTCCCTTCTTCGAAGACGAGTGGGCGAGCTCGCTCGGCTGTGGTGAGTTCCTCTACGCGCGGCCCGAGACGAAGATGGGTGAGGCGCTGCTCGCGATTGCAGGACTGCCGTCGACGAAGGTTCCGGTCGTCGGGTGGGTCAAGGCCAAGACGGAAACCTTCGACCATTCTCACAGCAGCGACACTCTCGGCACGACCGTGCGCTGCCAGGTCAAGATACGCTTCTGGAACGAGCCCTGAACACCAACTTGGCCCTCGACGAGGACGTCTCAGAGTAGAGGGTCCTGGCGCTCTAGGGTGCTGCTCTGCCGCGTTGCGCTCTTGATGGAACTCAGCCGGGTACGGCGGATACGCAGAGCTCGTCCTCGCTCCGTGTGTCGATCGCGAGCGGTCCGAACGTGTCGGCGATGTGAAGGCTACGTCGAATCCTTCTGTGCCTCGGCTGGCTCACGTCGCGCGCAACCCGGTAGCACAGAAGTGGTGCAGCCGTCTCGTCGTCGGCCGGCGGATAGCACACTCGGCTCGGGTTTCTGATCCTGTACAGCCGATCCTCGAAAGGGTCAGTGATACGCAGTTTGAGCCCCATGGCCACCCGCTCGCCTGAAGGAGCGACGCGATAGCACTTGTAGGGATCGGTCCCGCCGCCGAGCGGCGGCGGAACGGTGCCGAACGCGAGCGCACCGGGTGCGAATATTCCATCGACCCGCAATGTGCTCAGCGTGCTCGTGCCGAAGCGATCAGTCAGGACGATTCCGGTCTGAGGCTCGTGGACGGGGCCACTGGGAGAGCTCTTCGCCTTGTACACGACACCATGGACGCCGGGCGACGAGACCCCGTCCCCATCCACGTCAGCCGGAACACAGATTCCGGTGAGCTTCTTCACGTCGACGGGCCCCGTGCCCAGGATATCCGAGAGCGCGAGTCCGTTCACTCGCTGGAAGCGCTCGGTATGCGAGGTGACCCTGGCTCCGTAGCAGAGGAACGCTCGGACACAGTCCTCAGGGTCGCCTCCGCCACAGCCCACCACTGAGCCGAGGGTGATCGTCTTGCGGACCTTGCCCTCTGTGCCGCACGCGTCGAACACCGTGAAGTCGATCTGGTTCGCTCCGTCGGTGAGCGGAATCGCGGCGGTCCAGTCCGAGGCGCCGTCGGCCGACATCCATCCCCACCCGCCGGTGGTGACGTTCGTCCACCGGGCGGTACTGCCCGTCGTGGCGCCCAGTTGCGTGATGCGGACCTGGGTCGGGCTTGCCGACACGTTGCCGACCGGCGAGACGAGCGTCGCCGTTGGCGTTGCCAGATTCGAGCCCCAGAGAAGCAGGCGTGGCGCTGAATCGAAGCGGAGACCGCCTCCAGGCAGAGGCTCGTGCTCCGCCATGAAAGCGGCGCCGTCTCGCGTGTAGAACTTCACGGCTCCGGACTTGACCGTCTCGTCCTGCACCTTGAGAAGCCAGCTCGTGTCACCATCGGCGCCGAGGACGTCGGGCGTCACTTCCCAGGCGAGCGACGTTTGGTCGTCGTCCGCATAGACCGCGGTCGATGCACTGGGGTTGTAGCAAGGGACGCCATTCCCGCAGTCGTCCGCGCCCTTCCATTTGTTCGGGACCTGGCAATTGTCGCTGTGGGTGTTGGTCAGGTCCGGATCCGTGCGGCAATCCCACGTCGTGCCCACACCGTTTCCACCGAAGGGGCCAAGCTTTACGCCGCCGTGCTTGAACTCGTTGAACGACTGGTTTCCCTCGATCCAGGGCACCAGCATCTTGTGAGCATCGAAGTAGCTCCCGTCGACTCTCGGCGATCCCGCGTAGATCGACACTTCGAGCTCCGCGCAGTCGAGGTTGGGAGTTGCTGCGGCCTGACACGAGAGATCGAATCCGACGAGCCCCCGGACATGCGACGAGCGCTTGAGCCAGACCAGGCCGGCCGCGCCGTCGTTGGCGCTGGGGTGTGCCTTCATGATCCGCGTGTCGCGAACCGGTCGCAGAACGACCGGGTCTCCGGTTTGGGGACAGGCGCCGCGCGCCTCGCCAGCCGGAGCGAGCGCCAGCGCGCCCAGCATGATGGCGCTCATCGCAAGACTGCGCCAAGGGAGCCTCGAGGCGAAACCTCTGCAGAGTCGAGTCATGATCGGCGGTGATGATGGTAGGCGAATAGGGCGCATTCTCAGTTGGGGGAAAGTGGAGGCACGAAACATACCGCACCGGCCCGGTGTGCGCACCAGAGAATTTCTAGCCGCAGGTGCTGGGGGATCGTCCCTATCAGGCGCTCCGAGGCGGTTGCTCGACGGTGCCCGCACGGGTGATACTCCCCGTTGGATTCTCGCCCTACGGGCCAGACGAAGTCGGAGCGAAACGATGCCTTTCCATCGAGCTGTTCAGCGCGGAGTTCGCGCCTCCCTCGCCACCGTGACCCTCGTCGGCCTCCCGGGCGGCGTGGCGCAGGCCCAGCCCGATTCAGCCGTCGACATGACGCCGGACCGGGCACGCTACGTCATCAGCAAGGATGTCGGCGATGAGCGTTGGGCCATAACGTTCAATCTGGACGATAGGACCGTCACCGGGAACGTCTTCAAGACCGATGGCGGCCCGCCGTCGTTCGTCTGGTGCGAGATCACGAACGAGATCCCGTCGGCGAACCCCGCTCAGACCGAGTACACTCTCGACTGTTTCGGATCTGACGGCTGCTCCGCCGCGCCGTGCGCGCCGGGGCGTTGGACCAAGATCGCGTCGGATGTGTCGCTCAACGGCGCCTTCCTGCTGCCGGACGGCACGGCTTCGACCCTGCGAGGAAACGTGGCGCCCATCCTCGATCAGAATTGTGCCACGACGAGTGCGTGTCACGACGGCAACGACGCTGCAGGTGGCGTCAACCTGAGACCGAATCGGATCTACCGAAAGATGGTTCTCACCGAAGCGGCGCAGGTCGGGGATCCGGACGTCTTCTACGTCGAGCCCTTCGATCCCGATGCCAGCTACCTGATCCAGAAGCTGGCAGGCGAGGGCGTAGGAGCGCCGATGCCGTTGAACAGTGGGCCGCTACGGGTAGACGACGTCGACGCGATTCGCACCTGGATCCTCGAGGGCGCCGCCGACAACTGAGCGCAGCCCCTCGACTACGCCAGCGACAGGAGTTCGTGCGCTCCTTCGAGCCTTTCCTTGATCGGAATGCCCACCGGGCACGAGCCCGTGCACGGCGCCGGGCAGGACGCGCACGCCGACGCATTCTGTGAGAGCTTTGCGTACGCCTCGATGCCCTGGCGCTCGGCCCTGTAGTCTTCGAAGTACATTCGGTGGCGAAGAATGTCGTTGATGGGCACGTCCACCGGGCATGAGTCCAGGCAGTCGCCACAGTGCGGCGCGCAGTAGCTGCCGAGAATCTGCTGGTCGTATCGTTCCAGGCGGGCGACATCGACCGGGGCCGCCTTCTTTCCGGACGCGTAGAGGTACTCGTCGACGTGCTGCAGGTCGGAGAACGAGATCACGGCGCATGAGACGTTGGTGTTCGAGTGCACCCACTTCAGCGCAGATTGGGCGTAGGAGCTCGCGTCGTCCTTGAAGCCCTCGAGGCCATGATGCTTTGCGCCCTTCAGCGTCTTCATCGCGACGACGCCCATGTCTTGTTCGTCGTGCGCCCTGTCGATGAGCCGGCCGAGTTCGGACCAGATCCCATGGTGGTACGCTACCATCATCACGTCGAACTTCCCCGAGTCGATCGCCGCCTCTGCGACCTCTGGTAGGCGCGGGGTGTGACTCGAGAAGCCGAGGAATCGTGCCTTGCCCTCGTCTCGGAGCTGTTTGAAGGCGGTATGCATGTTCGGATCGAGGAGGCGCTCGACTTCGTCGCAGGAGTGAACGTGAACGAGGTCGACGTAATCCGTTCCGAGGCGGGCCAGACTCTCGTCGATGACCTCTTTGTACCGCCCGACGGGTGTGCCAGGCGGCAAGTGGCCGATCGGCGTGCAAAACTTCGTGGCCAAGAAGAAGCTCTCGCGCGGTATGCCCTGAATCGCGCGACCGACCGCCGCCTCGCTGCCCGCTCCCGAGTAGTCTGGCGCGGTGTCGATATAGTTGATGCCCCGCTCGAGCGCGAGCTTCACGATGCGCGTTCCGTGCTCGCCGATGAGCGTTCCGGTCCCAAGAACGGTGTCGGAGACCGGCCACTCGGTGCGGCCGAGTCGGCCGTACACGGTCACGCGGCTGCCTCGCCAGGCGTCTTCCCAGACCGGATGGGTCTTTACGACGTTGCCGCCGAAGATCTCGGTCACTGGGCGTTTCCATCCGGCGCCGCCGTTGCCGGCACCGAAGACGGCCCGACCGACCATGCCCCCGGTGGCAGCGACGAGGGCACCGCCTGCGGTGGCGGCGCTCGTCAGAAACCAGCGGCGATCCGATGAGGTCTCCCCTCCGGCGACGAGCTTCTGGTCTTGCGCACGGATGGATGCTCGCACGACGAAGAACGATCCGATCGACAGTGCCACGATGAGCCCGAGCGCGAGGATCAAGCCGCCGGCGGCCTTGTCGATCGCAGGAGAGACGCTCGTGGCCGCTCTCTGAAGAAGGTGCCCCGCCGGGAAGGCTGAAGAATCGAGCCCGATCAGCGAGTCGTAGAGCAGACCCCCGGAAACGGTCAGGCCGATGATCGCGCTGACGACGATGGCGGAGAGAACGGTGAGCTTGGTCCGCATCCTGCGGGATAACACGGTTTCGCGCCGAGAGACTAGGGCGGGTACGAAGTCAGGATCGCTTCGAGGCACGTTCCCGAGCTATCCTGTGTCGATGGTCCAACGCCTCAGCATCGTCTGCGCGGTACTGCTTCTCTGGGCGTGCGCCGATCGGCAGCTCGACTCCTTCGATGGTGAGCGCCGAATCGTGCTCCGGGGCGAGGTTCCCGCCGGCGCGGAGACGCATATCTTCCTCCCCTTCGACGTGCCCGCCGGAGTGGCAGAGATCGAGGTGCGTCACGACGATGGTTCGGTGGAGAACATCCTCGACTGGGGGCTCGACGACCCCGACGGATTTCGTGGCTGGGGCGGCGGGAAACCCGATCCCGCGATCGTCGGGCGCGAGGCGGCCTCCTCCAGTTACGTGCCGGGCCCGCTCCCGGTTGGGGCCTGGGCCGTCGTGGTGGGGAAGGCGAAGATCGTCGACGAACCTGCACGGTACGAGGTTGAGGTGACGCTTCGCGGTGCGCCGACGTTGCCATCGCAGGCTGCGCGCGAGCCCTACACGACTCCCCCGGCGATTCGCACGGAGCCGGGGTGGTACGCCGGGGACTTCCACGCGCACACGATCGAGAGCGACGGCACGCCGACCATCGACCGGGTGATCTCTTTTGCCGAGAGTCGCGGTCTCGACTTCGTTCTCATGTCGGAGCACAACACCGTGAGCCAGCTCTCCTGGTATCCGGCCGCTCAGCGGAGCACCGAGGTGCTCCTCCTTCCGGGGATGGAGTTCACCACGTACGCGGGGCACGGGAACACCATCGGTACGACGTCGTGGTTCGACCACCGGATTGGTGTTCGCGGGGCGACCGTCGAGGCAGCGATCGCCGACGTTCACGCGGAAGGTGGTCTCTTCTCGATCAACCATCCTCTCTTGAACGTTGGGGACCTGTGCATTGGGTGTGGGTGGCAGCACGACGTCGACCCGACGTCGGTCGACGCCGTCGAGGTCTGGGGGACGATCTTTAGCGGTATCGCCTTCTGGGAAGACCTCTTGGCGCGCGGTTCGCACGCGGTCGCGCTCGGAGGAAGCGATGATCACCGGGGAGGGATGGGAGACGGAGCCCTCTACACGCCGCTGGGAGCCCCGACCACGATGGTGTGGGCCGAGGAGTTGAGCGTTGCGGGGATTCTCCGAGGGCTTCGCGACGGCCGCACGGTCGTGAAGATCGACGGGCCAGACGGCCCGATGATCGAGACCGATGTCACGGGAGACCGCTTCGGCGATACGGTCTTCGCAGACCGAACCTCACTGCGGGCCACGGTCACCGCGGCCGCGGGGTACACGCTTCGGATCTGGAAGAACGGGGACCCGATCGGCGACGTGGCGATCTCATCAGATCCGTTCGTACACGACTTCGACGCCGGCGCGCCGGCCCAGGGCGAGGACCGATATCGGTACGAAGTGGTCGAGGGCGACGATCTGCTCGCCGTCACGAGCCACGTATGGGTGCGGCGGCCGTGAGATCTCCGGTTGGCATTTCCAACCCTCTTCCTGTGACCGGCCCCTGGGAATGTTCGGAGCATCCGTAGGGCCAATTTCAACCTACGCGGGAAACCTGCGGCGAAGGTCGCCGCCCCCGGCGCTTGCCCGGGCTTCGCGTCTCGACCAAGATGGAGTCATGGCGTCTGATTCGGAACTTCGCGACCACGTTCAATTACTGCACGAAGAGCTCGAGTCCGCAGATGCGGTTGATGCCGACGCGCGCAAGCAGCTCGCGGTGCTGCTCGATGACATTCGTGCGTTGCTCGATCGCTCGGAAGGAGGGTCGACCGACACTCCCGAGTCGCTGGCCGAACGCCTCGAGGTCGCAACGCAGGAATTCGAGACGTCGCACCCGACGCTCTATGCGACCGTGGCGCGGGTAGTCGACACGTTGAGCAACCTCGGTATCTGAGGGGGTACGGGGATTCGCCGGGGCGAAGGCGCCGGCGGAGCCAGGTGTTTGGGACTCGCTGCGCTACGCCGTCATCGACGGCGTGGCTCACGTATCCCGCGCGTGCTTCTCGAAGGCGAGAGCCCCATCTTCGATCTGTTCGGTTCCAAGGTCGTGTCGGTGCGGTTCGCGTATCACGCGACGTCTTCGCCCGAACGGCTCGATGAGTTGGGATTTCCATGACTGAGGGTACGTTTCGACTTCCCCCGGCACGCCAAGCGCGGCGTCGTCGTGTTCTGTCGTGGCCGCGAAGTGGCCGAAGAGGCGATCCCACAAGGTGAGCACCGTGCCGAAGTTCCGGTTTGTCGTGGCCGGCACGTGGTGGAGTCGATGGAGTCGTGGGGTAACGAAGAGCACTTCGACACCGGCGAGCGGGAGCCGAAGATTGGAGTGCCCAGCCGTCGCAAATCCGGCGTAGATCACGATCGCGGCGGCCACGGCTTCACTGGGGAACCCGAGAGTGAAGAGGGCGGCCTGAGTCGGGATGCCACGGAATACGTGCTCGAGTCCGTGGGCGCGCGTCGTCGCAAGCCAATCCAGTACGGGTGAGGAGTGATGGACCTTGTGGAGATTCCATAGGGGCTCGTATCGGTGCAGCAGCATGTGGCAGAGGGTGGCCCCGAGGTCGTAGAGGACGGTCGCAGCGATGACGAGGAGAACGAAGCGTATCTCGAACGATGCAAGGTCTGGGAAGGCGCTCGCGGAGCGCCACCGGGCCAACTGCTCGAGTGCCGGTCCGAACGCCAGGGTCACGGCCACGGCCGTGACGTACCAGCCTACGTCGGTGGCGAAGGAGGGGCGCAGCAAAGGGGACGGCACGCGCTGGAGCGGGGAGATGCGCTCCAGGCCGGCCACCACGGCGTAGACTCCGAGGATGGCGACGGCGGTGAATCGTGAGTCGAGTTCCATGCCGTTGTGAATGAGGGTCCATCGATAGAAGGTCAATTCTAGGGTACGCTTGTAATACCCAAGAAATTACTAGGGTATAGATCCATGACCCTCGAGGATCTGCGCATCTTCGTCGCGGTGGTCGAAGCGGGCAACATGAGCGAAGTTGCCCGGGCGACGGGGCGCACGCAGCCGGCGGTCGCCCAGCACGTTCGGCGGCTCGAGAAGGAACTCGGCGCGACGCTTCTCAATCGTACTCCGAAGGGCGTCGAGCCCACCGAGCACGGTGACGTGCTCTATGAGCGTACGAGCGCTGCGCTCTCTTCGCTCGGTGGAGCGCTCACCGAGATCGAGGCGCTGAAAACGGGTTCCACCGGACGTCTCGCGTTGGCCGCCACGACCGGCACGGTCCGCCATTACCTGCGCCCTGCGATCCTCGAGTTCAAGCGCGTCAGGCCGGATCTCGATCTTCACCTGGAGTCCGGCAATACGGTTGGGCGACGGCTCGACGCGATCCGCCAACGGCGAGCCGATCTCGCGTTCGTGGAGTTGTCGCAGGAAACACCGGGATTCGAGCGTCGCGTTGTGATCGCAATGCCACTCGTTCTGCTCGTTCATCGCGACGATCCGCTCGGTCGTCGAAAGCGGATCGGGATCGAGCAACTCGAGAAGATCCGCTACGTGACCCTGGGGCCGGACTCGACGATGTTCCGCTTCGTGGAAGCCGAGCTCGCCGCACGGGGACGAAGGTTGGTCCCTCATCAAACCGTCGAGACTGCGGGTACCGCGATTCTCTACACGGAACTCGGTCTCGGCCACACGTTGGTGACGGCAGTACAGGCCGAGGCACTCGAGCGGCGCAGCGAGCTCCGCGCCCTTGCGATTCGCGGACTTCCTCCCGTTCCGGTGGGTTGGGTTGCTCGCAGCTTCGAGCGTCTGCCGACCGTAGCGCGCGAGTTCATGGAAACGTTCGAGCGAATCGCAGAGTCTGGGAGCCGATAGGCGTACGGGCGCGGTGCTAGGCGGTGGGTGCGGGCCAGAACGCTGTCGGGCCGCGCGGTCACGATCAGAAATCCACCTTCGACGGCTGCCGTGGCAAGGGGAGGCGACAGGTCGGCGCTACCCACGAGGCTATCGAGATCGACCGTCGTGGTTTCGCCCGATGCCGCGACCAGGACTCCGAAGGCGTTCGTTCCGCCGGGGGAACTCGTGGTCCAAGAAATCAAGGCGCTCTCGCCGTCGCGGCTGGCGGTTGCCGCGAGGTGTCCGGTTCCCGCTAGGCTCTCAGCGATTCTGTGCCCGCCGGGGTCGATCACCGTGCCGTCCGCGCCGACGCGTGAAAACCGAACCAGAACCGGATCGGTCGATGGGGCGTCTTCGGCCGGAGCTTCGGACCAGGCGACGAGGAATCCATCACCCAGAGCCGCCACCGCGATGCCCCGCGGTGGCGTCGTGCCCAGCGCGGAGAGGTCGATGGATTGTGCGCCGGCCTCGGAGAGGAGTGCGCCCGGATTGAAGTCGCCCACCGCGGGCGAAGGCACAGCCCGCCTATCTCGAGTCGTCGAATCGGCGCAACGGCCCCTCCTCTCAGCGCCACGGGTTCGAGATGCTTCGCGACGTTCACGAGGGCGAATCGCGCTTCGTGACCCGGATTCGACGCACGCCGAAGTCGGTGTTCTACCGCAGGTCGTAGGCCTCGAGATCCGGTTCCGCCATGGCCTCACGGAACTTCGTAAAGGTCCATGGCCACGCGGCTGGCACACCCCGATCGTCGAGGTACCAGCTGTTGCAACCGGTCGTCCAAACCGTGGTTTTCGCGGCTTCTACGCGGCTCGCGTCAAAGCGCTTCAAGGCTTCGGTGGAGGCGCTGACCTCGGTGTGCCGGCCCGAGCGGACGAGGTCGACCAGCTGCATGATGTAGGCGAACTGGAGCTCGGCGACTTCGATTAAGGAGAAGTTCCCGACCGGGCCGTTCGGGCCGTTCAACAGAAAGAGGTTGGGAAACTCGGGAATGGAAACCGCCAAGTACGCGGCGGGTCGCTCCGCCCATGCCGTTTCTAGCCGAAGGCCACCGCGTCCGATGACCTCCATCGGCCGAAGAAAGCGATCGACACGAAAGCCAGTGGCCAACACCAGAACGTCGAGCTCATGCAACTGTCCGTCCTTGGTGCGGATGCCGTGGGGCTCGATGCCCTCCATGCTTTCGGTCACGAGCTTCGCGTTGGGCTTCTGGATCGCTTCGTAGAAGTCGGGCGAGACGACGAGTCGCTTGCACGCGGCGCGGTAGTCGGGCCGGAGCCGCGCGCGGAGAGCGGGGTCCACCACCTTCGTCTCGAGGTTGTTTCGACAGAGCTCCTCGATCAGCTTCATTTGTGGCGAGTCGGCATCGACGATCGCATTCGCGAAGTTGTCGGCGAAGAGTTGCGAGATCTGCGCGCGAAGCTGGCTCATGTGCTCGGGGTCCTGGTGGAACTGGGCCCGCTCTTCGGCGGTGTACGCCGGGTTGTCTTGGTGCATGATCCATTGCGCCGTCCGCTGGAAGAGGGAGAGCGAGCCGACCCGATCGATGACGTCGGAGACGATCTGCACGGCCGACGAGCCTGTTCCGATGACGCCGACTCGCTTGCCGTCGAGCGAAACGTCGTGGTTCCACCGCGCGCTGTGGAAGAGATCGCCTTCGAAGTCGTCGAGGCCAGCGATGTCGGGGAATCGCGGGTGGTGAAGAACACCTGTGGCGCCGATCACGAAATCGGCTTCGTCTCGGCGCCCGCTCCTTGTTTCGAGCTGCCAGCGCTCTGCGGTGAACTCACAGCGCATCACCTCGTCGCCGAACCGAATGAGGTGGTCGACCTCGAATTCGCGGGCCACGTCTTCGAAGTAGGCCTGAATCTCCGCGCCGCCTGCGAAATGGTGGCTCCAGTCGGGATTCGGAGCGAAGGAGTAGCTGTACAAGTGCGAGGGGACGTCGCAGGCGATCCCGGGGTACGTGTTCTCCCTCCAGGTGCCACCGAGGCGCTCTGCCTTCTCGTAGATCGTGAAGTCGGTGAGTCCGGCGTCGCGCAGTTTGATCGCTGCCATGATGCCGGACATGCCGGCGCCGATGATGGCGAAGCGAGGGACGCGTTCCTTCATTCTAGAGGCCGCTCGGGTCGACGTAGTAGCCACCGAGAAGAATGAACATCTCGGTCTCGGTCGTCTCGCCACCCGTGATGCGGCATGCGTCGCAGTCTCCGTCTCCGGGCGATGAATCACACGTGGCGTGGTCGTCGGCACCGTCGCAGGAGTCGCCGATGCGTCCGGCCGCGCAGGCTACGGGAGTACACGTAGCGGGGATGACCGCGCCCGCGCCGAGGTTTCCGTCGGGCATGCGGGAGAGGCGGGTGACGGTTTGCGGGTCGGGCAAGCCGTCGCTGGTCACGCCGTTGTTGTACACGGCGCAGTAGCGCAGTGTTCGTTCGTTTGCGTCTGTTGAATCGAAGGCGAGGGGTGGGTCGAACCGTTTGTCCACCGGATCGTTGTACGTGAAGCTCTCGTAGAGCTGCGTTCCGTCGGTGAGCTCGATTGTGAAGCGTTCGCCGAACTTGTGGGTGTGCGAGTTGAGCTGGAAGAGGCGTGCCCCCTGAGGAAGAACGTGGTCGTTGCAGACGGTCTGTTTTGTGTAGGGCGCGGCGTTGGCGGCGAAGATGGCCGAGGTGTCGAAGATGGCGCGGACCCGATAGTCGCGTTGGCTTGCGAAGTAGTAGTTCATTCGGCCGTTCAGCGCGGTGTTCTTTGCGCTCAGGTTGAACGCGTGCGGATTCCAGTACAGGACACCTTTCATCGGCAGCTGCGCGAAGACCCCGTCGGGGTAGTCGTCGACCGCCACTGGCTGCTGCGCACCTCCGATCGGCTGGTACGTGCCGAACGCGCCTGCGCCGCGAGGCCCGTAGCCGATGCACGCGAAGCTCGGCTGCGGGTCGCTCGCGCAAAGACCGGCTCCGCAGAACGCGAGGTCCGTGGGGTTGCATGGGTCTCCGGAGCGCTCTCCACCACGGCAGAGCCAGTTCCCGAAGGACGGATCGTCCAGCTCGTCGACGCCGATACTGGCGAGATTCAGGATCACATGGTGGCTCTGCGCATCCATGCGCAGCTCCTGGCCGCCGAAGTAGAAGCTGGTCCCAGTGGGATCTTGGAACTTCTCGGGGACTTGATCCGAAACGTCGTAGTAGGTCGCGTAGCAGTATTCGAGCTCGCTGGCGGCGGGCAGCGGGAACTCGGGCAGCTGAAATTGGATTCCGGTGCCCGAGGTCGGCGCGGCCAGAGGCGCAATGGGTTGTGGCTCGGCTGGCGGGAGGCAGCCATCGACGAGCGACTCGGTACCGGCGACGGTTCCGGACTCTGGCGCGCCGGCGTAGATCCACCAGCGGACCAGATCGAGCTCGTCGAGTGTGATCGCCGGGAGGCCGCTCGGCATCGGTGCGCCGTCGTAGTCGGTGTTCTCGGGATCGGTTTTCTCGGCCAGCTTGAGCCACAACAGCGAGTGAGCCTTGTCCCCCGGCCGCACCCGGAGCAAGGAACTGCCACTCGACGGTACGTCGACGAGGTTCTGATAGGCGACATCAGCGGAGAGGTCGAGACCGCCGGCGGCGGCACCGCCGTGGCACACGTCGGCGGTGCACCCATTTCGCTCGAAGACGATACGCTGCACAGCCTCGAAGGTGCTGATGTACTCTTCGCCGGCGCCGCACGACGGTGTGCTTGGCGGATCGACGGGTTCGGGGCCGACTTCGATTGGCTCGTCCGGCTCAGGGCTCGAGGTCGACGTGGAGCCACTTTCTGCGGAGCTTCCACAGCCGATCAGCGCGGCTGAGGCGAGAGTGGCGATGACGGTCGTGGCGAGTCGAGTGACGGGAAGTGATTTCATGAGCTGGTCGTCCCCATTCGTTGCGCGTGGTCGATGGACGGGCGGGTGCCTCTGTCTACGGGGTAGCGGGCGCGTGCCAGTGGCCAGATGACCGAGGTCATGTCTCGGCATGATGAACGACAAAATCTAGGCGTAGAGGGGTGGCTCGCCGAGGGGACGACTCTTCCACCGGCGATGCATCCACATGTACTGATCGGCGCTGCGTTCGATTTGGCGTTCGAGGAACGCGAGATACCTTCGCATGATGAAGTCGGCCTGGTCCGCGCGGGGGAGGTCGACAGGCAGCTCGATGCGTTCGCTCACGATCTCGAAGTGGAAACCCAAGCCTCTTCTGAGGCACACCGACGCCACGACATCGGAACCGAGCCGCGCAGCGACTTCGGCGAAGCCGGCGTGGGTGGCGGCGGGTGTACCGAGAAACGGATAGAACCGATCGCTTTCCGGGGCATCCTGGTCCGGCATGATGGCCACGGCGCCGCCCCGCCGCAGGACGCGAAGCATGCCTCGGAGCGCGCCGCCCTTGCGGATGACGTCGTTGCCGAAACGCGACCGGAGGGCCACTGTGTGGCGGTCCAGATATGGGTTGTCGAGGCTTCGCATCACTGGAGTGATGGGGGTCCCGAGGAGGCCGAGAAAGTACTGACCCATCTCCCAGCTGCCCAGGTGACCACTGATGACGACCAGGCCGTTTGGGTGGTCACTCGAGGCGATCCACCGGGTGGTGTCGTCGGCGTCGAGGAACCTCTGCCAGTTGTCGGTGGTCACCAGACTGTCCCGCATCATCAGCTCGACACCGGTTGCGACCGCATGCTGACAGGCGCGGCGACCGAGCTGGCTGCGGACGTCGTCGGTCGATCGGTTGCCGTAGGCGATGTCGAGATTCCTCTGAATGATCTCCCGGCGTCTCCGAGACACGGAGAACCAGACGTGGCCGGAAAGCCGGGAGAGCCGGTATCCGAAACCGGGGCCACCCACGGAGATCAGAGCGCCAGCCGCGAGCACGACCCAGTACACCAGCAGGTCGGCTGTGCGCCTGGCGATCGTCACTGGACTCTCTGCCGCTGGGACGGCGAGAACTCGCACTCGACTTGGGCACCTTCGGTCAGGCTGCCGTCTTCTGCGTCAGGTGGATGCCGTAAAATCCCGCGGCGCTGCCAGCTACGATCTCGAATGTCTCCTCCTCAGGCTCAGAGTGCCTGCAGGCGCCATGCCAGCGCCCGACTCCCCACCCATTGGGATTCGCATGCCGGGATTCTCGAGTTCACGAGAGGGCGCGGACTCGGCTTCGCAGCCTTGAGAACGAGGTTCCGGTCGCGGAGTCCTCGGTGTGTGGCTGTGGGCCGCCGCCGTCGATTCCGCCCGCTCCGGGCCGGGCTCAAATCATATCTTGGCCGGCTCTGGGCGTTCGGATACCACTCAAGGGGCCGTGGCTGCTGCTCCAATCCTCGTTGCCTGGGTTCTGGGAGCGCTGCTCGCCGCAGGGCCAACGCCTGCTGATGTGGCGGGCAACGTCTACGTGCAGGTCCAGTGTGGTTTTCCGCCGGAGATCGTGCGTACGTCTCATTCGGTTGAGCTGTCGGGCGAATTCTCTGGGGATGTTGCGTCGTCGCGCTTTCTGACTCCGCTCGGCGGGCAGGTTCGGGCTCTGCGTCTCGACGCTGTGGCGATGACTCTCACGGCTGCTGAGATCCAGAGTGGCTTCATCGACACAGAGGAACTCGGGCGGATCTTCTTGACGGTATCGGATGCGACCCCGGGGTATCGGGCAATCCTGCGCGACGATCAGATAGAGACGCTGGAACGGGTTGGCCGATGAGAGCGGTGGCATTCCGCATCGCGCTGGTCCTCCTCTGCACGTTGGCCGTGGCGTGGGTCGAGAGCGCAGAGGCGGCGGTGTTCGAGAGTGGTGCCGTTCGTCCGATCGCTCTGTCGGCGGACGGTACACGGCTGTTCGTGGTGAACACACCCGACGCCCGGTTGGAGATCCTTGCCGTAGATGCGGGTGGGCTCTCGATGGTTGGCGCAGTCCCGGTGGGCCTCGAGCCCGTGGCGGTCGCGGCGCGCTCCGACGACGAGGTGTGGGTCGTCAACCATCTCTCGGACAGTGTCAGCATCATCGACCTGGCACAGAATCCGCCGCGGGTCGTTCGTACGTTGCTCGTCGGAGACGAGCCCCGCGACATCGTCTTCGGTGGTGTGGGTGGCGGGCGAGCCTTCATCACGGCGGCCCACCGCGGGCAGAATAGTGGCGCCGTTCTACGGCCGGAACTTGGGGGAGTCGGCCGAGCCGATGTGTGGGTCTTCGACACGGCGAATCTAGGCTCTGCGCTCGGAGGAACGCCGCTCACGATCGTCACGGTGTTCGGGGACACGCCTCGGGCTCTGGCCGTGAGCCCCGACCGGTCCGTCGTATACGCGGCGGTGTTCAAGTCGGGGAATCGCACGACCACGATTCCTAACGAGGCTGTGTGTGACGGCGGCGCGCTCGCGGAAACCTGCGACGTGGACGGCCTGACGATGCCCGGAGGGCTTCCCTTCCCCAACCAAAATTCCGATGGGGTTGCGGGACCGGAGGTCGGCCTGATCGCGCAGCAGGATGCTGCCGACGTGTGGCGGGACGAGCTTGGACGGGACTGGGGTAACGCGGCGCGGTTCAACCTGCCCGATCTCGACGTCTTTGCGATCGACGCGGTTGCAACGCCTCCCGCTGAGGTGGCCGCTTTCCGTGGCGTTGGCACCGTGCTGTTCAACATGGCCGTGAACCCGGTTTCCGGCGCCGTCTATGTCTCAAACACCGAGGCTCGGAACGCGACGCGTCTCGAGCCGAACGTGCAGGGCCGATTGCACGAAGCGCGAATCACCGTGATCGAGCCGCCGAGTGTCGTCCAGCCGCGCTCGCTGAACACGCACATCGACTACGGTGTTGTGCCCAGCCCGGCTGGAGTTGCCGACGCGAGTCTGGCGACGCCG
This sequence comes from Deltaproteobacteria bacterium, assembly GCA_029262355.1. Classification (GTDB taxonomy): domain Bacteria; phylum Desulfobacterota; class Binatia; order UBA12015; family UBA12015; genus VGTG01. The sequence goes on along the minus strand of JAJCZO010000338.1, from coordinate 3,852 downwards.
CTGGGAATGGCGGTCGACGCGGCCGGCACGACACTTTACGTCGCCGCATTCGGGTCCGATGTCGTGGGAGTGGTCGATGTGGCGGCGCTCGAGGCCGGTGCCCGAGTGCCGGCAGCGGCCGATCAGATCGCCGTGTCGGGTGGAGGTCCGACTGGCCTCGTCCTCGACGAGCCCCGGGGTTTGATCTACGCCGCCACGCGGTTCGACGACGGGGTGAGCGTGCTCGACATCGCGACGCGCTCGGAGGTCGAGCACATAGCCTTTCACGACCCGGAGCCGGTGCAGGTCAAGGCGGGGCGAAGGTTTCTCTACGATGCGCGTCTCACGTCGAGCAATGGGGAGGCGAGTTGCGCCTCGTGCCACGTCTTTGGCGACGCCGATGATCTCGCGTGGGATCTCGGGAGTGTCGACGGCGCGGTGGCGTCCAATCCGCTACCCGTCCTCGAGGGCGCCGCCGGCCTCGATCCGGACTTTCATCCCCTCAAAGGGCCGATGACGACGCAGACGTTGCGGGGCATGGCCACGCACGGCTCGATGCATTGGCGGGGCGATCGAACCGGCGGGAACGATCCGGGCGGCGACGTCTTCGACGAGCGGGCCGCGTTCCAGAAATTCAATCCGGCTTTCGTCGGACTGATGGGTCGGGCCAGCCCGCTGGCGACACCGGACATGGCGGCCTTCACCGACTTTGTCCTGGCGATCACGCTGCCTCCGAACCCGTACCGAAATCTCGATGATACGCTCACCGCGGCTCAGGCCACGGGTCGCGACAACTTCGTGAACGGCGATTGCTCCGAGTGCCACACCCTCGATCCTTCTGCCGGCTTCTTCGGAACCAGCGGCGGCATCGCCGCGAACTCGTCTGCGCCGCAGTTCATGAAGGTGCCGCATTTGCGGAACCTCTACCAGAAAGTGGGACGCTTTTTCGGCCAGCTGTTCAGCCCGTTGGTGGATGTGGGGAACGTCGGAGACCAGATCCGCGGCTTCGGTTTTTCACACGACGGCAGTGCGGGGCGCGTCGTGGACCCGGCGGGGGACTTCCTCTTCGTGTTCCCCAGCGAGTTGAAGCCGATCGTTGGCCAGCAGGTCACGCTTTCCGCGGCAAGCGGGCCCGACGTCGGCGCGCGGATCGACCTTCTCGCCGCGCGCGCGGTAGCGGGCGATTGCGACCTCGTGGCGAAGGGGGTCGTCGGTGGCGTGGAACGGGGTTTCCTTCTTCGGAACAGCGGAGAGTTCGAGAGCGATCGCGAGGCCGACGCCAGTCTATCGGACGCAGAGCTTCGCCTGTTGGCTGCAGTGCGGAACCAAGAGCTCACCTACACGTGCGTTCCACCCGGTGATGGGGAGCGCGCGGGCCGAGATCGGGACGGTGACGGGCGGTTCGATCGAGACGAGTTGGACGCCGGGACCGATCCGGCCGATGCCGCGAGCCCCGGGGTGTCGCCCGACGAAACCCTCGATGCATACGTGGTCTACGCGGCGCGGGTGCAGGGGGGAGGTGGGGGAATCCCGGCGTTCGGACCGATCGCACTCGCAGGTGGAGCTGGCTCATCGGACTTCAAAGTCACGCGATCCGGGTGGCTCGCGGCACCGGCCGCGTTGAACGGTGGCGCGGCGCTCGATGTGTCCACCCATCTCCACGAGTATCGGGTGCGCGGATTCGGCGCGGGCAAAACGTTCGAGAAGATCCGAAACGTGCAGATCGCGAACGCCTGCGGTGCTTTGCGCGTCGTCGTGAAGAAGCCCTACGCGGTCTTGCTCCCGGCGTCGGCTGACCGGGTGGCGGCCCCGGGCGCGCCGTCCACGCTCGATCACGATGTCGACCACTTTCTTTGTCACCGGGCGACCGTGCAGAGCACCCTCGAGGATGGAACGAAGCTGCCCGGGATTGCGAAGCGCACACAGATCGATGTGCAGGAGGGCGCACGAGCTGCTCGGTACGAGCTGACTCGGGTGACTCGGGTGTGCCGTCCGACGAGCCTTACGGGCACGCCGGCGATCCTGGCGGGGTCGGACGCGGGCGATCCGTTCCCCGTACCCGGAGCAGCGATCCGCCACGTGTCGGCGCACTTGGTTTGTTATCGCGCGCGGCTCGCTCGTCGCGAGGTGGCCCAGGACGGGTGCGGTCCGGCCGACCCCGATGACGACGGTATCGTCATCGATCCCGCCCAGGTGCGGGCGGCGTCTCGGGTGGTCAACGTGAGTGACGACTTCGGGGCGGCTTCTCTCGAAGCCGCCCGCGATGTCGAACTCTGTTTGCCCTCGGAGGTCGAAGGTTTGTCCGGCTCGTAGGCTACGACAGCGACATGTAGATCGCGGTGCAGCTCACGTTGTAGTCCGACCCAACTCCGTTCAAGTCGAGTCCCTGGAAAGGCGGAAGTGGGATGACTCCGAACAAGCTTCCAAGGCCAGACGCTGCCAGCGGGAACAGCGATACTGCGGTGGCTTCGAACGCTGGCTCGTTCGCGCCGATCGGATTGCTGATCGTCTTGAAGTTGCTCAGTGCGAGCGTTCCGATGGTCGGGGCGATCTGACCGCTCGCCACGTCGAGTGTGACCGGAAGGTCGAAGGTCACCAGTGCCGTGAACAGAGGCACCGGAGTCCCGCCGTCGTCGCCGATCATGTCGAGCTGGTAGTTCGGAACCACCAGAACGACGGTCCCATCCTCGCCTCCTTGCGGAGCTCGAGCGACCGCGGCCGCGGTCGGCTTCAGCACGAGGGTCACGTCACACCCGGGACAGGCGGTGGTCCATGCCGGGTCCGCGGTTATTCCCGCCAGGAGCGCGGTGTTGAGAACCACGCCCGGGAGGATCTCCGTAAGAGATTGATTGAACATGCCCTGCAGCATGAAGGCTGCCATCGCACGGTTCACGAATCCGTCAGAGAGACAGAAACCCAGGTCGTACGGAGTGCTGGTGCTGGGGATGTTCGGGCTGAGGACCGGCGGGCTGACGCCGGCGGGCACCAGGGTCTCTGTGATGTTCGGCGCATCCGGAACCGGTGACAACGCCGTGATGTTGGAGTCGAGGATGAACGTGACGCCGTTCGAGTCCTCGGGAATGTCGGTGTAGAGCGCGTCGATCTCGACGTCGAGAGCTTGGCCGATCGGACCGCTCACGTTGATGCCTGCGAGCGCGTCGTCGAACGCTGCCGGGAGCTGAGCCTCGAGCTGGCTTCCGAGCTCGGCCTCCATCTGCGCCTCGAGGTCGGTAATGAACAGGCCGACGAAGTCACAGATGATGTTGCCCGACAGGTCGGCCGTGCTGCCCGTGAACGTTGCGGAGCTGTTCGTCGAGCCGACTTCGAGTTGGCCAACCAAGTCGGCCTGGGTGGTCACGTCGACGCTGGTCGCGTCGTACGTCGCGTCGCAGGTGATTCCGAGAAAGCCCGTGTCGATGTCGCAGACTTCCATGTGGAAGTTGGAGATGCCAATGTCGGCTTGGATGGCCGTCGGCCCCGCGCTGAAGATCGTCGCGCTCGTCCCGCCCACGGAGAAGCCGCAAACCGAGCCTCCCGCCGCAGGTATCCCGATGAAGAGGGCGGGGTCGAAGGCGTCGGTGAGCTGGCTCTGGATGATCGAGGTCACGGCGGTGAAGCCGGTGTTGTTGAGTCGGTTATGATTTCCGTCGGGCACGCGGAGGTTGAGCGGTAGCGCGTTTCCTTCGAGGATCACGATGGAGTCCTTGTTGGCCGTGCCGAGTCCGACCGACTGCACCTCGGCTTCGATGATGTGCACGGAGCCGGCGCCGAGTCCGACGGACGTGGACCAGAGTCCGGTCGTCGGGTTGAACGGGGTCGAGACGCCGTCCACGAGCAGGATGTCGGCTTCGCCCAGATCGCCGATGACCTGAC
>JAJCZO010000337.1 GCA_029262355.1 Deltaproteobacteria bacterium | reverse complement strand
CGCCGTCGAGCAAGTCCACGCTCCGGCGCCCTGAAGCGACTCGCTGAGTTCGGAGACACGACGGATGCGCCCAACGACAGGGCTCGCAGTCAGCGGTCGTTGGGGCCGAAGGCGAAGAGTTGCCGCGCCTGGAGATGCGTGGCACGTTCTCGGCGTGGGCGTCATCGGACGCCCCCACCAGATAGATGCGACGGACCACGCCAGATTTAGGTTTAGACGGTACCGCGGCGGCGGACGCGGCACTCCTGTCCGCGATTCGTGCGGGCTCGAAGGGGAGCCGCGAGGCGCTTGCTCGCCAGCACGCGGGCCCTCTGCTGCGAGTGGCTCGGCGATTCGTTGGCGACCAGGACGCTCAAGACTGCGTGCAAGACGCGCTGCTCCAGGCATTTCGCAACATCGATCGGTTCGAGGGACGCTCCTCGATCGGCACCTGGCTTTATCGAATCGTCGTCAACGCAGCGTTGCAACGGCTACGCGCCAGGAGTCGCGATCGCGAGGAGGCGCTCGAGAACCCGTACTCCGAGTTCGATGGCGCCGGCTGCCGGATCGTCTCCGCGGTCGGCGACCTTCCGGGCGTCGAGCAACTGCTGCTCCGCCAGTAAACGCGCGTGCTCGTTCGGCGCGCCATCGCGGAGCTTCCGCCGGACTACCGCGCGGTCATTGCCCTGCACCATCTCGAGAGCCAGGGGATCGCTGAGATCGCGGACCTTCTCGAGATCACGCCAGGTGCCGTCAAGATGCGACTTCATCGCGCGCGCCTGTCCTTGGCTGCGGCCCTCGAGCCTGTGTTTCGGGGAGAGTTGCCATGAGCTTGCGCCAGAACCTGGGGCGGCGGATTCGCGGGGTGATGATGAGTCGACTCCCGGGAATGATCACGTGCCGAGCCATCGACGACTTCATCGTCGACTACCTCGAAGAATCTCTCCCCGCGAAGGAACGAGTGCTGTTCGAACGACACATCCGTTCCTGCCCGGATTGCCGACGGTACTTGGCCGAGTACCGCCTGGCCTTGGCGGCCGGAGAACACAGCCTGGACGACATGGACGAGCCGGTCCCCGAAGAACTGGTCGACGCCGTTCTCGCAACCGTCCTGTCCGGCGACGCCTAGCAGGGTGTTGAAAAGCGCGCCCGGAGGCACGTCTTTAGATTGACATCTGGTGGGTTTGCCATCATATTTTATCTCCTTGGGAGGTGGCGGTGATGCGTGGAGGGGTCGACGAGCAGGCAACGATGTTTTCCTTGATGACTCCGGCTCAGCGGGTGCCGAAGGACCACCCGATCCGCCGGATCAAGGAGATTGCGGATGCGGAGCTGGCGCGGCTCTCGCCGATCTTCGACGAGATGTACGCGGCGCGGGGCGGTCGGTACTCGATTCCCCCCGAGACTCTTCTGAAGTCGCTCCTGCTGATCGCGCTCTACACGGTGCGCAGCGAGCGGCAGTTTTGTGAGCGACTGCAGTACGATCTGCTGTTTCGCTTCTTTCTGGACATGGGAATCGAGGGGAATGCCTTCGATCATTCCACCTTCACGAAGAACCGGGACCGCTTGATCGATCACGAGGTCGCCGAGCAATTCTTCCAGGGGGTGGTGGCGCAGGCCAAGGGGGCGCGACTGATCTCCTCGGAGCACTTCACGGTGGACGGGACTCTGATCGAGGCCTGGGCGTCGATGAAGAGCGTTCGGCCCAAGGGGGAGAAGGAAGAGGATCGCCCACCGAAGGACGACGATCCGAGTAATCCGTCGGTGAACTTCAAGGGCGAGCGGCGCAAGAACGAGACGCACGAGCGACGACCGACCCCGAGGCGCGACTGATGCGCAAGGGGCCGGGCAAGGAAGCGAAGCTGTGTGTCTCCGGGCACGCGATGATGGAGAACCGCAACGGGATGTGCGTGGACATCTCGATCGCTCGGGCCACGGGGACGGCCGAACGCGAGGAGGCCGTGACGATGCTGGATCGGATCCGGCGGCGAGGTTTTTGGCCTCGCACTCTTGGAGCCGCCAAGGGGTACGACGCCGCCTCGTTTGCGCGAGAGGTCCGCAAACTCGGTGTGGCTCCCCACGTGGCGCAGATCACACACCGTCGGTCGTCGATCGACGGGCGGACGACTCGTCATCCGGGCTATCGGGTGAGCCAGAGGATCCGAAAGCGAGTCGAGGAGATCTTCGGGTGGGGCAAGACCGTCGGCGGGCTGCGCAAGACTCGGTATCGAGGCCAAAGGCGGACGCAATTCTGGGCCTACATCGTCGGGTCGGCCTACAATCTCGTGCGGATGACAAAACTCCTGCCCCATGAGGCGCCGACATGAGCCCGAAAGCCTCGGACCTCGGCGTCTCACGTCCGCCAACACGCAACTAAGCAACACAAACCATCACGAGGAACCGCCGGCATGCTCGATTCGTCACCCAATCTGCTGACCACGACCAGCTCTTCAACGACCTAGGCGGCGCATGACGTCGCGAAGGCGCGTGTAACCCCAGCCAGGGTTCTCATGGGCGAGCTGGACGACCAGCGCGGCAGTCTCTGGCGGCTTCGAAGGTCGACCCGGCCCACGCCGTGCGTTGCCGTCATACTTCTTGGCGATCAGCTTCCGATACCAGCAAAGGATCGTGTCCGGCGAGACGAGGCCCGCATATTCGTGCAGCAACTTCCGGCCGAGGAGCTTCCCCTTGGCGGCCAGACGGCGGCGCTGGTCGTCGGTGAAGCGGATACGCCGACCGCCGAGCTGGCGGTCCAGCTGCTCGCGCAAGACGCGGTTCTCCTCGGTGAGATGGTCGATGACTTCGTGCCGGCTCCCACTCACCCACCCGGCGAACGTCAGGAGGAGGAACTGCAGGGGTGGAGCGGCGACCATTGGACAGCAGGATCGCCTGCCACACCCGACCAGCGCAACGTCGACGCCTCAAAGTACGCGTTGTAGCCTCGCTCTGCGTGCGCCAGCATCCTACTGCGAGGTGTCGCGAAATCGCGTGGGTCAGGTTTCCGGACAGGACGGGGTCAGCCGGGGGCGGCGGGGGCGAGACGCTCATCAACGGCGTAGTCGACGGGTGTGCCTCGGCGGATCTTCGCGAACGCGGCATGAGCGGGGTTCAGAATGTAATTCCACTCCTCGGGCACGACCGCGCTCGGCACGCGGAGGACCGCTGTCGTCCCTTCTTGGACCCAGTCGTCGCCAATCGACTGGAGGGCGGGGTCGGCCGGCGTGTGGCGCCAGTTGGCCGGGAGCGCCGGCGCCTCGACCGTCGTCACCTTCACCGTCCGGGGGATCTCCGCCGAGACGAGCACCCACTTCTTTGCGCGCATGGTTTCGTCGAGATGCACCGCGACCTCAAGCAGCGCAAGTGACCGGTGCTCGGAGCAGTAGACGGCGGCGATGCCTTCAGACGTGTAGCGACCGCCCTCGATGCGCGAGCCTTCGCCAGAGAACGCCGTTGCGGCGTGTCTGCGCCCGGACAGACGCCAGACGGTCGGCACGGCTACAGGGGGATCCCGTGGTCGAGGCGTGTGAGAATGCGTTCGACCTCACGCGCCCCGGCCTCCGTCGAGGCCGCCTCGATTGGCTTCAATCCGCGCAGGACATCTCGTTCGCGCAAGAGCCACACACGCGCCGCGTTCTCATCGCCGTCGAAAAACTCGGCGGTCAGTGCGAAGACGCGCGCGAGACGGGCGAAGCGTTCTGACTCCAGAGGGCGAAACTTCCCTTCGGCCCGCCTGCGGGCGAGGGTCTTGGGCTCGATCGACGCGAGCGCACCGACTTCGTTCTCGGACAGGCCGAGCTTGGCGGCCAGTGCGACACACACTTCGTAGGGATGCCCCCTGCTCACATCTCCGAGCGTGGCCCAGACGGCACGCCGAGGGAGGAAGATCTGCGCTACCCTCCGGTGGATCAGCGCCATTGTCCGCCGCCGACTAGTCGCCTTTCGCGTCCCTCGCGGCGGGGGGCGCACGCCGAGGACGTGCGCATACACGCCCTTCGCGGTGCTGACCGTCGGTTTCGCGGTCCGCTGCGCCTCGGTCTCCCGGGCCTTTCGGGGCGTCTTTTGCTGTGTGGGCATTTGTCCTCAGATTAGCGCCAGATGTCCGAATACGGCAAGTGGTCTCATGCGTCCTGAATTGGACCTCGGTACCGTGGGGCAATTTCAGAAACTGGCCTGCTTTCGAGGAGTTGAAGCCTTCGGGCGTCGCGGTTTCGCCACCGCTCAGTCCCCGTCCTGTCCGGAAACTCGGCCGGGGCCTACGCCGCTTCTCTGTAGTAGTGGTTCAGGATTCCGCCGACTCGCTCCCGGCGCTGGATCGGGCCGTCGGCCGCCGGTGGGTCCTGCGGCGTGATGATGGAGCTGTCGAGCCCCTGATGATGGCGCTCCCGGTGGTAGTGCTCGACGTATTCCTTGACTGCTAGCCGAAGGTGCCGTTCGCCCAGCGGCACGATCTTGTCGAGACACTCTGACTTGATCGAGAGTACGAAACGCTCCGCGTAGGCATTCAAGTTCGGGCTTCTCGCAGGCAACCGGAGCGGCTCCACGCCGCTGCCCGGCAGGATGTCGCGGAAGCCCTTGGTGAACAGGGGGTCGCGGTCGAGAATGAGGTAGCGCTTGCCGAGCAGGAATCCGTCGAACCCATCGGTGAGGTGCCTCGCCATGTTCCACATCCACGCGTCGTTGGCCTGGTTTGTGATCCCGGCGATGTGAACCTTGCGCGTGTTCAGCTCGATCACGAACAGCACCGAGTATCGGACCAGGCCGTGGAGCGTGACAACCTCGACCGTGAAGAAATCCATCGCGGCGAAAACCTCCCAATGAGACTTCAGGAACGCGCTCCACGATGTCTTCTTGCCCCGCTCGGGGGCAGGTTCGATGCCGTGGTCGGCGAGGATCGACGCGACGGTAGTTCGGCCGATCTCGTGTCCCAAACTGCGCAACACGTCACGAATGCGGGTGTAGCCCCAACCGGGATTCTCACGAGCAAGTTGAACGACGAGTGCAACCGTCTCCACCGGCTTCCAAGGCCGACCCGGCCCACGGCGTGTGCTGCCGTCGTACTTCTTGGCGATCGACTTACGATACCAGCGAAGGATCGTGTCCGGCGTGACGAGGGCTGCATACTCGTGCAGCAGCTTCCGGCCGAGGAGCTTTCCCTTTGCGGCCAGACGGCGGCGCTGGTCGTCGGTAAAGCTGATGCGCCGACCGCCGAGCTGCCGGTCGAGTTGCTCGCGCAAGACGCGGTTCTCCTCCACGAGGTAATCGACGACTTCCTGCTGCCGCCTGTTCACCCATCCGGCGAAAGTCAGGAGAAGGAAGTGGAGTGCGGTCGGCGGCATCGGGCAGGAGGATGCTCCAAGACGCGGCGCCCTCGCAACGTCGACGAGCCGAGTCCTCGGCTGTAGGCTCGCCGACGGGATGTCTTTACCGCGAAGAACTGCCTCGACCACGTTTCCGGACACGACGCGGGCGACGCCTACGGCTCGAGCGGGCTCTGGGCGGACCAGCAGATTCCGAACACGGATCCCAGGATCGGGCCGGCCAACTTCCTGCAGGGTCTGCGCACGCTATACCTGGACCCGCCGGGCCTGACAGCGGACGGCGCCCAGCAGCGTCAGGCCTGGGCGACCACGCCGCTCGACTTCGTCACCGCGGCCTGGCAGTAGCTCGGCCGATGGGCGCGGGCGTCCCAGTGTGTCGCCGTCTGGCCCCCCCGGGGGGGGCCAGAGAGTCTCCCGGTTCGCTTCACCCCATTCGCACGTTTTGTACGACGACGCCCAGTCCGGGAGCACGGGAGAGTGGACCGTCGGCTGTTAGGAGTGCCGCGCTGCGGGCTCTCGCCGCGGCTACGTAGAGCGCGTCATAGGCGGTCACGTTGTGCCGAAGCGACCAGGCGACAGAGAGCAGTGATCGGTGAGCGAGCCGCTCGACGCCCCAGCGAGCCAGGTCGGCGACCGCCTCTGCCGCGCGAGCCTCGTCGAGCCGTTCGGCGAGCACCTCTCGGCGAAGGACGGCGAGGACTTCGGCGTCGAGAAGTTCGGGGGCTGCGAGGTCGGCGTTGTCGAGGATGCCGGCGGCGTGTTGGCCCGTCTGCGTTCGAAGCAGGTACTCGACGGCGACGGATGCGTCGACGATCAGGTTCATCGCTCGAGGGAGCGCCTGCGTTCGCCTCGAACGTCCTCGAGTGTCTCTGCGGCAGTTCCACCGAGATCGACGGGCTTGCGCTTGGCCAACTGAACAAGAAACTCGTCTCGCTCCAGGTCTCGGACCACCGCCTCGAGGACGACCTCTCGCAGCGTGCGGCCGCGCCGCTTCGCGTACGCACGGATCCGTTTGTGGAGACGCTCCGGGACGTCTTTCACCTGAAGGTTCGCCATCGGATGCTCATAGCATGCTCTGAGCATGCTCGCAATCGTGTGGGTAAGGTGTGGCTCCCGAAAAGTCTGATCGACTCCGTAGACCTGGCTAGAAGCTGCTCGCGTCACCCGCCTCGAACGATCGCTACGAACGATGGTTTGGAACGGGCGTTCGTCTAACGATACTCCTAGATGCGTCGTTCCGAGAGAAGCGATATTGGACCGCTATGCGGAACGGTGCCACCTACTTCGCGGCGACCATCACCCCCAGTTTTTCAAGAGTGGTCCACGGATCACCCGCCCGTCGGAGGAGAAGTAGCGAACACATCTCTCCGGCGTTGAACACGCGGGGTCCCTTAGCGCGGCCAATCATCGCGAAGCCACTGCTGGGCTAACGCGAACGGAAAGGAGCCAGCTACGAAAACTCTACTCCTCCTAACCGCACTGTTGGTCGAAGCACCTGCGTCAGCGGTGGCAAGCAGGTGAGAACCTGAACCAGGACTTGGTCGAGATCGCTAGTTACTCGTACACTGCTTCCCCTCCTCCTCAGTGGGCACTCGACTGCAGTCAGTTCATGGAGAACGCCTGTCTTTGGATCAAGGACAGACACCAGAATGGATCCTCGATGGATTCCCGGATGAGGTGGATGCCGTCGCCAAGCAGATATACGCCGACTTCAACAAGGAGCACGGGACGGACTACAAGTTCCAGTTGAAGAAGTGAGCACCTGAGACATGGCCTATCGCCGGGCCGCGTGTACGGGGGGAGGCCTCGCGACAAGCGGACTCCCGTCGACTGGGCGATTACTCATCGTCAAATTGGAAATAGAAACCGGAGAGATGCTGCTGACGCGAGCGTACTGATGGGCAGCGGGACCGATGGTGTTCGTGCGAGGAGGGGTGACGTGAAGTTGAAGACCGGCCTGACGTTTCTGGCGGGGTTCGCGGCTTGCGCGGCGCTGCTCATCCTTACAGCGGCCACGCGTTCGCCCACCAAGGGCATTCCCAAAGCGGACCTGGACGTCTACTCCCCCGGCACCGAAGACCTCGCGCCCCGACGAGATGCGGATCGTTGCCTTGGGGACCGGCATGCCGAGCCCGCGGCCCAAACAGGCGGCCTCTTGTTGGCTGGTCGAACTCGGCAACGGGGACAAGTTTCTCTTCGATCTCGGGGCCGGATGCCATGAGAGGATCGCGGCCCAGAAAATCCCATACGACTATTTGGACAAGGTGTTCATCAGCCATCTCCACGTCGACCACTACGGCGACCTGGCGGGATTCTGGCTCGGAGGCACGGTGATGAACCGCCTAACACCGCTCCGGGTCTGGGGGCCGAACGGTCCCACGCCAGAGTTTGGCACCAAGTACGCGCTCGACCGGTCGCTTGCGAAGCCGCGTCTCGCCGTCGGCTACCACTTTTTCAACGATTTCGACACCGAGCCGGAGGTTCGGACGCGCATCCGCAAGACCTACTCTGGGCCGCTCGCTCTGGCCCAAGACTACATGGTCTTCGACGTTACGAAAGACGACATCCGGGTGCGGATGTCTGCCATCGACGAGGAAGTGTGGCCAAGCCCTGCGCAAAGGAAGAAGCTTCCGCCGGATACCTCGAAGCTGATTCCGTTCTCCGACTTCACCAAGTCCGGCGCGCTCCCCATGCCGGAGGTCGTCGGACAGATCTTCGAGGAGATCAACGAGAAGTAGCCGACCTGGAAATAGTCCACGCGGTGGGGAAGGGGCGTAGTCCGCGAAAACTCGTCACGACCGCCGATCGGCTTTCTTTGCGCGTGGAGGTCGAGTCGGCGGTGGGTCGTGAGGCGGGGCAGCGCGCCGAGCGAGAAGATCGGGACACGCACGGGCGCTCCATTCGGCCTGGGGCAGACGCAAAAGTTCCCCGCGAAGACGCGGGCAACACACGCCACGTCACCCTACGCCGCGAGGCGGTAGTCGTGGTGCAGGCCGCCCAGCACCGGCAGCGCGACGAGGTTGCCGTCGGCCAAGGGCGGCTGCATGAGTTTCTGGATACGGCGCCGGGATCGCGTGGATAGCCTGCGACGGCCGCGCGCCGTTGTAGTAGCCCACGTAGGCGTTCACGACGCGGCGGATGTGCGCGACGCTCACGAACAGGAAGTGATTGAGCGCCTCCTCGCGCAGCGTCCGGTTGAACCGCTCGAGATGGGGCGAAGCGTTCGGGGCCCCATACGGGATCGGGATACCTGGATGTGCTGCGCGAGAACGGGCTCGAAGACAACACGCTCGTGGTCTTCACTTCGGATAATGGAGGAGCGGGCTACATCGGCCCGCCCGCTACTGCTTCAGGCCGGGAGCGTAGCCGCCGGCGCCGTACGCGGCGCAGAAGGCGGCCTCGTCACCCTGGAAGCGGAGATCTTCGGCGACGAGGGCCGGCCGGAGAGGGCCCCATAGACTCGCTCCGAGCGAGTTGCTGCCAAGGTTCTTCCCGATGAGAACCATGTCGAGGCCCGGGTGGCCCATGATGAGGTGCCCGCCGGCGCCGTTCGCGAGCCAGACGCCGACGTCGAGCTCCTGGTCACAGGACCATGGTGCCTCGTAGTTGCAATCGGTCGCCTTCGAGATGCCGTGGGGGAAAGAGGCGTTGATGGCGGGCGGTGTACACGAGTCGAGCGGTCCCTGGAATTTGGTGCCTCCGAGGATGCCCCCATAGTGATAGTTCGAGTCCGCCTCCAGCCAGGTGAGGTAGCCGTAGCTCGTGTTGGCGTCTTCGAACGACGGGTGCGTCGTCTTGTAGGTCCAGTCTTCGGTGAGAAGACGTTCGCCATTCCAGACGCCGCGGTTGAGGATCAGAAGTCCGAGCCGGGCCATGTCGCGGACGATGCCGTCCCACGTCGACGCGAAGCTCTTGTCGGGCGCGCCGTCGGTCCATGTCGAGCTCCGGAAGCCGAGCCTCTGCACCATGTGCGACTGCCAGAACTCCTCTATGTTGGCCCCGAGCCGGCCCGGGTCCTGCGCGATCACGGTGTTGACGACGTCGGAGAGCCGATTGATCTCCCGGCTGCCGCCTCCGTCGTAACGATGTTCCTTATTCCCATACGAGAGGTCTTCGTTGAAGGCGACCATCCCGAGAACGTGCCCGATCTGCGCGTCCTGGTTGAACGTGAAGGAGTCGAGCCAGTGATCGACGCGATCGGTGTCGTTGAGCGGGCCAGTCTTGCGGCCGGTCCGCTCGAAGTTCCGTGACTCGTACACGGCCATGCCGGTTACCGTCGCGGCCATGGTCTTGGTCGCGGAGGCGAGGCGGGACGGCCTGTCGGAGCCGTCGGGGTAGTACTCGTGACAGAGCTTGCCGTACCGGACCACTGCCCAAGGGCGGTCGAGGAGTCCGTCGGCCACCATGAGGAGGTCGGGATCGAGGCCGCATTCCTCGCGGACCCGGTCGGTGGGGACGAGGTCCCAAGGGCCGGTGCCGGGGTCGACGGTGGCCGGGAGTTCCGGGGAGGTGGAGCTGCCGGTCTTACTGGAGTCACCGCAGGCGGCTGCGAGGAGGGTGAGTGCGACGGCGGTGAGGAATGCTCTTGGGACGGTGATCATGGTCGGGTTGTATCGGATCGGTGAGGGGAAGAGGAAGGACGGGGAGGGTGTTCGGTCGGGGTCCGCGGGGAGGTAGTCGGCGGACGTGCACAAGAAGAGTCGGGAGACGTAGGGGAGCCCTCGAGTTCACTTCCAGCTCGCCTGCGAGAACCCCGGTTGGGGCTACACGCGGCGTCGCGAAGTGATGCGCACTCTCGGACACGGGATCGGTCGGAGTTAGGTCGACTATCGCTTTACTGCGTGAGGCGGATGGGAGAAGTCCCCGCCAGGGATCGCTCCTAGACTCGCGAGCCGGAACTGAGTTGCCGCCACGCGCTCCGGGCTCGCCACGCCCAGTAAGGACCGTTCACGAGAAGGATCCAGACGAGCTTCTCGTGGTTGTAGAAGCCGAGCCCGAGGACGACATCGATCGCGTAGTGGAACGAGATGAACCCAAGCCCGAAGACCAGTGCGGTTCTCCGATCGTACAAGGCGAGGAATGCGAACAGTTCCAGGAACAACCCGCCCGCGAGTACGAGCCGCGTGAGATTCGGATGGGCGAGCATGCTGTCTGCGAACGGCACCACGAGTTCTCCGAATCGCTCGCGGTCGAGATCGTTGTAGAAGTTCTGACGGTAGCTCTTCACGACCTGGATTCCGATGAAGTGTGAGTTCGCGATCCAGGCGCCGTCGGAGCGCTCGAGCTTCGCAACCCCAGCAGTCGTGTACGCTGCGATCAGGACGACCATGGCAGCATAGTGCAGCTTGTCGTTCCTGCGTTCGGATGGCCGCGCCTTTGGCTCTCGGCTCGGTCGCCCAACGCCGAGTCGCGCGGCGGCACGGACGGCAAACGGCCATACGAGTACGGCGCTCTGCGCGACGAGGATCATCGAGATCAGTTGGAATCGGTGGTCGATCGCGCCCTGCGAGTTCGCCAGCGAGCCGAAGCCGATCGAGAGCAAACCGAGGATGGGCACGACGATCGGCAGCGCGCGACCGAACGCGTAGAGAAGGAGACTGGCTGCTGCGACCCAACCGAGGCCCCCAACCACCGCAGGGTCCGCGAATGCGTCGAGGCGGACCCACTGCGCGAGACCATTTGGATGCGGCTGGCTGGCGAACGACAGCGCGGGACGTGATGCCGGTACCAGATGAGAAAGCGGAACGAGCGGTGGCCGAAGGATCTGGTCGTGGTGGGCAACAATCGAGCGATCGAGTGGGAAGCTCGAGAATGGCTCGCCCAGTGGCAGTGATTGGTAGACCAGGATCGCGAACAAGACGCGCATGATCGCAAACTCCCAAGGGCTCGTGTGCCACAGTCCGAACTTCCGATGCCCAGGCGCGTTCATCCGGCCCCCGCAACGGCGACTAGCGTCGGGCGCTCGTGATACCCGTTGATGCCGTCGTAGACGATCCACACTTCGATGAGGGCCGTCCGCGCGGGCAGCGGTGAATCTCGTTGCTCGGCCTGGCCCGCCAGGAAGTCGAGAAGGTTCATCCCCGCGTCCGCCCGCTCTCGCGCCGTCGGGACGCGACGCCGCGAGCGCACCTTCGTGGCCGACGCGACACGAGAGCGAAGCCTCGCCTTGTACATCTTCTTCACTTTGGGCGCGCTGATGCCCGTCAGCTCTCGGACGGGAAGCGGCACGTACGTTTCGTCGGGGCCGAGGCGGGCGAGGTACAGATAGTTCTCCCTCTCATCGGGGTCGCTGTACATTGGGTAGTTCGAGAGGGGATAGAACTCGCCCGCCATCAGGGAGACCGCCGTGAGGAGGGAGACGGCGAAGATCGGCTGCCGGAGCTTGATCCAGGCGGCGATGCTGCTCACCGCGACAGTCAGGTAGACGACTTCGATCATCGCGGGAGCTTGGCCGACGGGCCGTTCCGCAGATCCGTGTGGGCGTACCCGGTTACCAGGTCCTGCCGGACGAAAAGCCACGGACGCGGTGGCCAGAAGGATGTTTCCAGCAACAAGTACTCGTCGCGAAGCGCCTCTACGATCGTCTCGCGCATCTCGAATGGGAATCGATCGCCGAGCACCACTTGCTCTGGGCGGTCTTGCTCGATGCGGTTCACGAAGTCCTCAGACGAGAGGGCGCCCACCGCCATGCGCTTCTGTGTCACGACGGCAAGCGAGGGATAGACGGGGAGACCGGCTCGAACGGCGAACATGGGCACGTCGGTGAGGACCACGCGCGTTTGCGGGGCCCACATCCGCATCGTCGACAGGATGCGTGCGAAATCCGCGTGATAAACGGTCGGCACCATTGGATCGGCGAGGCCGATGAAGGAGGCGCGCACGACGATGAAGACGAAGAGCCCGGCGGAGATAGCACTGTGGATTTTCGGTAGCGGTACACCGCTGCGCATGCGCGCGAAGACGTCGCCGATCGCGACCCCGCCGAGGATCGCCGCGGGAACCGAGAGCAAGAGCTGGTGGTGGTACCAGTAGGGACGGTGGACGAGGAGGATCACCGACATCAGAGTCGCCCAGGCGAGCGCGGCGACGGATGGCGGTCGAGGGGCGCGCCAGACGACCACGATTCCGCAGAACGCGAGAAGGAGGGTTGGGGCGTTCGCTCTCAAGTCGCGGTAGAAGTACTCGACACCTCCGGAGGTCATCGAGCCCTGCGCCGCCACGTGCGTGTTCAAGAGTTGCTCTACCGCGCTCGGTCCGCCCACCACTGCGATCGTCCCTCCGAACGTGAGGAGGGAGAGGCCTGTCCAGAGAGCAGTGGCGCCGACGGCCGGCCATCCTAGACCACGAACGAGGCCGCGTGGAGCATCACTCCCTGTCGTCAAGACCACGGTCGCGATTACCAGACCGATCGGTGCCACGAAGAGCTTGGTTGCCAGCGCTGCACCGAACAGCATCCCGCTCCCGAGAAGCGTCCAGATCTTCTGACTCTCGAGGTAGCGGATCGAAGCGAGGAGGGAGAGTGTCGCGAGAGCGACGGCGGGCAGGCCTACCATGAGCGAAACGGCCAGTCGCAAGAAGTACGTGCTCAGGCAGAGCAGGAGCGCGGCCGCGAGACCGGCGCCCGGCCCGGCGGCCAGTCGCGAGAGCTCATAGGTCGCGAACAGAAGCGCGGCGCCGAATGCGAGCGAGAGAAGTCGTCCGCGATCGACGTCCCAGTCCACGAACTCCATCCAGATACTGAGGAGATGCGTAAACAGGGGCGGCTGATCGCTCCAGACCTCCGAATACATGGAGGACCCTCGCGCCACGAGCTGCGCCTTGATCGCGGTCACACCCTCGTCGGGATTGAACTGGAAGACCCGCTCGTACGGGTAGGCCACCCAGACCGCGGCGAAAAAAAGCAGCGCGATGAGTACACCGCCACCGCCCTTTCCGCCCGTGGTCATCCACAGGAGCGTACCGATCGAGGCGTCGCGGCACAGGGTGCGATCTCGTCGTGTCCGAAATTGCGGCCCGCGTTTTCATGCTGCCTCGCGGTAGTAGTGGTTTAGGGTCCCACCGAGCCGCTCCCGACGCCGGCATCGGACGGCAGGATCTCGAGACGCCGCGTCCGAGCAACATCGACGAGCCGAGTCCTCGGCTGTAGGCTCGCCGACGGAAGGTCTTTGCCGCGAAGAACTGCCTCGGCCACGTTTCCGGATACGACGGGCTGTCACCCACGGTGCGCCTCAGCGCGCGCCTTCCGATCAGCCGGATTAGGCGACGATCAGGCACAGCACGAAGAGGACGGCTGCCAGTGCCGCTTGCACCACTGGATCGTTCCAGAGGCGTACGGCCGTTCCTCCGATCATGATCACACCCGAGCGGAGATCCCGAGCTGGCACTGCCCCGTCCACCATCACCTCAGAGCAACATCATCAACGTCCCCACGATCGTAAGGATGACGTTCGCGAAGGCGTAGGCTCCGGTGTACCCGAGCCCGGCCACCGAGCTGCGTGACTGCTCGTTGATTACGCTCAGTGCGCCGCCGCTCGTCATTGCTCCCGTGATGCCGCCGAACAGGAGCACGGGGTTGAGGCCAAGCACGGCGCGTCCATAGAGATAACCGACGCCGACCGGCACCGCGGTGACGAGCACGCCGGACACGAATAGCGAGAGACCGCTCGCCTGGAGGGTCGCGACTACAGTCTGGCCGCCGCGGAGTCCCACGCAGGCCATGAAGAGCAGGAGTCCGAGATCCATAGTCATGCGGCGCGCCGCCGGCGGGAAGCGGGCGAAGACCGGATGGATCGAACGCAGGAAGCCGAGCGCAAGGCCGGTCAGGAGAAGCCCCCCTGCGCTGCCAAGCCCGATCTCCACGCCGCCGATCGACACCGCCACGAGGCCGATCAGGCCGCCGGCCACGATGCCGAACGAGGCGCTCAGGAAGTCCGTCTCGTCTGCCTCGAGCTCGAGATGACCGGCCCGGTGGCCGAGTTCCTCCAACCCGGCACGGGGACCGAGCACCGTCAGCACGTCACCCCGGTTGAGCTCGAGGGCCGCACCTACGGGAAGATCCGTGCCCGAACGGCTCACCGTCGACACGAAGCAGGCGTGTTGCTCGACCGCGTGCAGGTCCGAGAGGAGATGCCCGACGGCGTCTGGCTTCATGACGACGATCTGCGCCGCCTCGGGCACGTAGGACAGGAGGTCTGGGTCCATCACTTGGGGGCCGATGCGACCGTCCTCGGGCATGGCTTCCAGTACTTGGCGAAGCTCCGCGTTCATGGCGGCCACGATAGAGACGTGGTCCCCTCGCTCGAGGACGGTGTCGCGGCTGGCAGGAAGAAGCTCACCGTCGCGGCGGATCTTCTGAATCGTTACCTGCCCTGCGATCCGTTCGTAGAGCTCGCCGAGCGGAACCCCGATCAATGCGGGGTTCTCCACGCGTCGGGCCACGGTGATGATGTCGCCCGGGTCGAACGCACGGATCTGCCCGGACGCTTGCTCGCGCTCGGCAGCCCGGGCTTCCGCGACCAGATCGATCCGCAGGAGGCGTGGCAACACCCGGATCAGGAGAATCAGTCCGATCAGTCCGAAGATGTATGTGATCGCGTAGGCCGTCGTGATGTTGCTCAGCACCTCGGCGCGCGTGGCGCCGTCGGGCACCACATACGTCGAGCCCTGGACGGTCGCGTTGGCTGCGGCCAGGGTGGGCGTGCTGGTGAGCGCACCGGCCAACAATCCAGCCGCGGCCCCGGGCGCGAAGTCGAAGACCCGAGTCAGCAGGCGCGTCATGACGAATCCAGTCCCGCCGACCACCAGCGCCAGTGAGAGATACTTGAGGCCATCCTTCGCGAGCACCTGGAAGAAGCGCGGCCCGGCTTCAAATCCAACAGAGAAGATGAAGAGCGCGAAGCCGACGGCTTGAATCGTCGGGTCGATCTCGAGTTGGAAGTGCCCGAAGACAAGCCCCGCAAACAGAACCCCTGCAACCGGGCCGAGCGAGATGTTCGCGAGGGCGAGCCGGCCGATCAGATGCCCGACCAAGAGGACTGCGAACAGGAGCAGGACGGGGTCGCCGGCGAGCAGTGCGTGGATTCGGTTCGGCACGCGGCTATGACAACCCGATCAAGCCGCTCGGAACAAGCAGACGCCCGAGCCAGGCCACGGCACAGTCGGGTTGCGCGGATTCTTGATGGGGCGTGACCGAGCATTCCGGTCGAGCTGTCGACACCGAGTGCGCATCTATGGAAGCGCCCCGGCGGTAGGCTCTGCTGCTACAGGGCGCGCTCCAACGGCTTCGTCCTGGCCCAGGGCACAGCTTCGGCGGGCTCGGGACGATAGGCGAAACTAGGGACTCCGCCTCTCGGGGAATCGCCCGCAATTTCGTGGCGGATGGAGCATGCCAGTACGGCCGGGAGGCGACCGGTCATCTGAAAGCATGCCGAGTTCGAGGGCATGGGAACAGGAACAGGCTGTCAAGGTGAAGCCGGGGCATGGATTTTCAGCTCGGAGCGGCAACGGGGAACCAGCCCCGCGTCCGGTTGGCGAAGGCAACCAGAGAGAGCATGACGGGAACCTCGATGAGAACTCCGACGACCGTTGCCAGTGCCGCCCCCGAGGAAAGGCCAAAGAGGCTGATGGCCACTGCGACCGCGAGCTCGAAGAAGTTGGATGTACCAATCATCGCTGCTGGCGCCGCCACATCGAATGGAAGCCGGAGCGCTCGCGCCGCGCCGTAGGCAATCGCGAAGATGCCGTAGCTCTGGATCAGGAGCGGAATTGCGATGAGCACGACCCGGCCAGGCTGCTCGACGATGGTCTCGGCCTGAAAGCCGAAAAGCAGGATGACGGTGAGCAGGAGGCCAACAATCGACGTCGGTTTGAGCAGGCCCGCCAATTCTTCGACGGCCTCCGGCCCGCCCGACTTCATCAGTCGATGGTGCGTGAACATCCCCGCGCCAAGTGGAATGACCACGAAGATGATGACGGAGGCCAGAAGCGTCTCCCACGGCACCTGGAGGTCGGTCACGCCGAGGAGCAGACCTGCGATGGGAGCGAACGCGAAGACGAGAATGATGTCGTTCACCGAGACTTGGACCAGGGTGTAGTTGGCGTCCCCGTCAGTCAGGTGGCTCCAGACAAAGACCATGGCAGTGCAGGGCGCCACGCCGAGGAGAATCATCCCGGCGATGTACTGTTGCGCATCCTCGGCAGGGAGCAGGCCGGCGAACACGACCTTGAAGAAAAACAACGCGAGCGCTGCCATTGTGAAGGGCTTGACGAGCCAGTTGACCACCAACGTCAAGGCCAGGCCCTTGGGTCTGCGACCCACGTCCTTGAGGCACTTCGGCTCGACCTTGAGCATCATGGGGTAAATCATCAGCCAGATGAGAACGGCCACCACGAGGTTGACCCGCGCCCACTCGAGCCGCGCCACGAGTTCGAAGAGGCCAGGCGCGGCGAAGCCCAACCCCACACCCACCGCGATGGCGAGAGCAACCCAGAGGGAAAGAAAGCGTTCGAAGATTCCCATAGCACTCACCTATTAACGGTGGCCGCGCACCGGTGCAGTCATGAAGTTCCAACCAGCCCTCTCAGGTATCGTGGTCGAGCATCGCGAGGGCGCTGGTCGCGTTCAGCCGATAGCGCGTAGCGCGAGGTACGGGGTGAAGTTCAGCAGAATAATCCCGAGCTTGAACTCACCCATCAGGCGATAGTGAATTTCGTCGAAGCGCTCCGGTGCGATTGCGAACCACTTGCCATGCAGCGCCTGGAGACCGTCGTGCGCCACGGCCAACGTCGCCCACCAGAAGAAGAGGACGGCCCAGTTGATGAGGGTGCACCAGCCCAGAATCTCTCGTGCGGTTTCGAGCATGACGCGTCGTCTAGCACCAGCCCGGCTCAGGTGCCGGCTGAGGCGAAGTTTCGACTAGCTGCTTGGATGGCCACGAATTCGCCGACGTTCTCCATCGTCACGAGTCCTACGAGCTCCCCGTCTCTTTGGACCGGAACGGTGCGGCATGGGCAGCTTTGCAGCCGGCGGAAGGCCGTCTCCAGCATTTCGGACGCATCGGCTGTTTCGAACTCGGTCTGCATGGCCTCGCCGACCGGTGCGTCCGGACCGTGCCGGGTTAGTGCCGCGAGCAAATCCTTGCGCGTAAGGACGCCGACAACTTGCCCGTCGTCCACCACGGGGAAGTCCTGCTGTGTGCCGGCCAGCGTGTGCTCGATGGCGTGGGCCAGAGGGTCGCGGGAGCCGAGGGAGTGAAAATCGGTAATCATCGCGCGCATGATGGGGATGCCCGCGAGAGCGGACTTCATTTGAACGATGCTCGCTTCCTGCGCCGCTCCAATCCACACGAATAGCGCGATGAAGATGAGAAAGGGGTTGAAGAAAAATCCCAAAAACCCGAAGGCCAGAGCCATCATCTGGCCGATATTCGCGGCTATATTTGTGGCTTGCGTGTATTCGAGCCTCGTCGCCAAGAGCGCTCGCAGCACGCGCCCGCCGTCCATGGGAAATGCGGGGAGCATGTTGAAGAGAGCGAGAATCACGTTCACCAGCATTATCCGCTGGAGGAACGGGCCACTTCCCATGGAGAGTTCTTCGAGTGGTGTCCAGGAATCGGTGAACTGAAGTGCGACAAGGAGCATCGCGGCGATAACAACGTTCACGGCAGGGCCGGCCAGGGCAACCCAGAGTTCCTGCAGCGGTTCGTCGGGTATGCGCTCGAGGCGCGCCAGGCCACCAATTGGAAGCAGCGTGATGTCGCGCGTCTTGATGCCGTATCGCGCAGCCATGAGGGCATGGCCGAATTCGTGCAGCACCACGCATCCAAACAGCGCCAGGATGAAGGCCACGCCTTCGAGCGTCTTTGCCACGCTTGAGCCGGACGACCAGTGACTGAGAACGATAAAGCCAATCAAGATTAGAAAGGTGGCGTGCACGTACACGCCGATGCCGCGAAACTCGCCGATCCTCCAGGACCACTTCATGCCGAGAGCATACTCCCTCTTGCGCCGCGCTTGCCAGGCGGCGGGGGAAGCCGGAGTTGGTCATCCAACAGCCTCCTTCCTCGAATGTCGTGTGTGCTGCAATATGGTCCCGGGGCTGTCGGCAAGCCGTACCGGCAAATTCTCTCATTCGGGCTAGGCGGCAAGTCGATATTCGTGACGGAAGTGCAGTGCGGTCGGCGGCATCGGACGGGAGGATCCCCGAGACGCCGCGCCCGAGCAACATCGGCGAGCCGAGTCCTCGGCTGTAGGTCCGTCGACGGAAGGTCTTTACCGAGAAGAACTGCCTCGGCCACGTTTTCGGACAGGACGGGATCGGGCAGAGAAGCTTCGGCAGTTGGGCTACGTGCTCTGACTGAGAACGAAGCGCCTACAGGACGCCCAAGGCGCGAGCCGTGAGCGTGCCGATCAGGAACAGCATTCCCATCGCAACACACCAGCAGACGCTGTCGTTGAGATCCTTCTCCTTGAGCGCTCGGTAGACTCGAATCATCAGCGTAAACGCCCCGAGGATCCATGCGTTGAGCGCGAAGCGCGCTGCAAAAGAAAGCGTGTCGGGATTTTCGAACTGGACGCCGACAGTCAACGCCAAGAGCACGCCCAAGAGGATTGCCGTCCGCCGGAGCACGACACGGGCTCCGCGCTCGCCCTTTGCATTGGGTCCGAAGAAGGCGGCTCGGGCGGGGGTCGTCTGGGAAAGGATCTCTTCGGCGGTCGTGCGGGCTTCCTCCGCTTCTTCGGGACCGGTCTCTGGACTGAAGGGGCCGAGCTCTCTTCGCCGCAGCTCTTGCACGGCGAGCTTGCGGAAGTCGAGGTTCCGATCCGTCACCATGTCGACCAGGCCGAGATAGCCGGTGGGGAGCATGGGGGCCTCGTCGAAAACGTCCAGCTGTTGGAACGGCCGCGCGGGCGCGCGGTGATGGTCTGCGTGGCGCGACAGGCCGGTGAGTCCGTAGTATGTGAACCAGGAGTGGGTGTCCCACGAATCTCGCGGCTGCACGCGGCGCGTTGTTCGACGCAGCCCCCAGTGCTCGAAGTAGTTGACCGCTTCGAGCAGGCGACTCGCCATGAGGGCTTGCAACAAGAACACCAAGAAGGAAGCCAACCCGAGCTGGTACCAGATCACGAAGCCCAGGCCCCAACCCAGGACCAAGCCATGGATGACGCGATTGCGCAGCATGCGCGTATCGAAGAGCGACATCTCGGGGTCGCCCAGTCGCTTGGCTTCGAGCCGCCAAGCGCTCTTGAATTGGGCGGGCACAGTTCTGCGGTAGAAGGCCTCGTAGGTCTCGCCAAAGCGCGCCGTCGCGGGGTCGTCCGGCAGGCCGACCTTCACGTGATGTCCCCGCACGTGCTCGGTGTAGAAGTGCTCTTGGAGCACGGTCGCAAGCACCAGCCGGCCGAGCGTTTGTTCCCAGAGTGTGCCGCGGTGGATGAGTTCGTGGGCGGTGATGATCGAGAACCCCGAGCTGGCACCGACCACGATCAGCACCATCACGGTGTCGACCGAAAAGAAGGTCTGCACCGTGTAGAGATGCACGAGCTGGAAGACGATCAGGATCTGCAGTGCGGCGAGCAGGTACACCAGGGCGTCGAAGGGCCAAGCGGGCATGCTCGTCACAGGCCGCCGGGTTTCCACCGTCGCGTTCGAATCGGCGTTGAGGGCGAAGATCGGTGGAAGCATGAAGAGCGTCGCGACGTACCAGGGGTGGGGCCCCGTCCACAGGAAAGCGAGCGAACTGACGGGAATGAGAAGCGACCAGAGATGCCGAACCCAGATCCAGGAAATCGCGGGCCAGGTGAGAGTCGGTTCGGGAAGATCTTGCGATGTAGCAGCGGCGTCGATGGACACGGGACCCTCGTTCGGAGACTGCGGGCAGGCAAGGCTGGAAGCGCCCGATTCGTGATCTATCTGTGACATAGGCGCCACCCGATGTGCCATATCCCAGACTCGCCGAAAGCTCAGCGAACGAGCCGTGCCACCCTAGCCGCACTGCCCTCCGGGCAGACACGTCGTCCCGCCCGGGCAGGAGATGCCGTTTCCGCAACATACGCGGTCGTTCGTGGTGCAGGTGCCGTCGCCGCAGGACTTCGGCGTGCCCACCGGACAGCAGCCAGTGCCGGAGCAGACCGACCCGGGGGCACACCATCCGAGCGAGCCGCAGCAATCCGCTCCGGAAGGCATGCAGAACATGCCGGCGCACACGTTGGACTGGCCCGGCGGACAGCAGAGTCCGTCGTCGGCGCAGAGGGTGCCGGGGTTGCACCAATTCCCGCCACCACAGCAGTCCCCGCCTAGGGGGATGCAGCTGCCGTCGGGGCAGAGTTCCTCCTCACACGGCGCCTCGTCGAGGCAGGCGCGGGTGTCGAACTTGCAATCCGTGAAGCAGTGGAGGTCGCCGGCCTCGAAGTCGAGATCGCGACAGGTGGCGCCGGCCAAGTTGGTGCCCTCGCAGTCCTCGTTGCCTTCGATCTTCCCATCGCCGCACTCGGGACCGTCGACACACTCGGACGTGTCGAAGGTGCAGTTGGTGGCGCAATGGAGATCGCCGCTGTCGAACCCGAACTGTTTACAGGTGCGGCCGTTGAGCGCCGTGCTATCGCACTCCTCCTCGCCCTCGCGGATGTCGTTGCCGCACTCGGGTGCGCCGAAGCAGCGGGTCTCATCGAACTGACAATCGGCGCCACAGCGGAGTTCGCCTCCGCCGAGTCCCAGGCTCGCGCAGGTCTGATCGTTCAGGTTGAACCCGTCGCACCTTTCGGTCCCTTCGATGAAGTCGTCTCCGCACTGCTGCAGCCGCTCGCAGGAGTTCCTGTCGAACCTGCACTCGGGCGTGCAGAGGAGACGGCCGGGACGGCCGAAGGCGTTCTCGCAGGTCGCGAAGCCAAAATCGTTGCGATCACAGTCTTCGAAGCGATCCTCCTTCTTCCCGTTCCCGCAGTCTCCGCCGCGCACGCAGGCTTCGACCTTGATGAAGCAATCCGGGGTGCACGAGAGTGGTCCGCTGACGAAGGGGCCCTCGTGATGGGTTTTTCCCACGCTCATGCAGGTGGCGTCTCCGAAGTCGGTGCCGTCGCATTCCTCCTGCCCCTCACGCACCTGGTCCGGACACTCCGTATCAGAGGTGCAGTCACCGAAGACGAACTCGCACGCCGTGCTGCAGCCCAGCGCACCGCCCTTGTAGCGTCCCGTCCTCCCAATCAGATTGCCGGCGCTGACGCAGTTGTAACCATGCAGGTCTCGCCGGTCGCACTCCTCCTCACCCTCGGCCGTACCGTTTCCGCAATTCGTGTCGGAATGCCCCTGACACTCGCTCGTGTCGTACGAGCAGTCGGCGTGGCATTTGAGCCTTCCGGCCACGAAGGGGTCGAAGTCGTCGCAACGGGCGCCCCCGAAGTCGGAGCCGTCGCAATCCTCGAGCTTCTGCTCTCCTCGGACCTCGACCTTCCCGTTGCCGCAGGTCGCGGCGCGGAGGCAGAGCGTCGTGTCGAAGGCCCCGCAGCCGGCGGCGCAGCGAAGGTCACCGCCGATGAACTCGTCCTTGAAGTCCAGGCAGGTGACGCGCTTCAAGTCGGTGCCGTCGCAGACCTCGTCGGTATCCGCCTTGGAGTCGCCGCACTTCGATTCGTCGCGACACAGGCTGGTGTCGAAGTTGCAGACCTCGTCGCACCGGAGGCGGCCCCCCTTGGCCCCCTTGGTCGCGCAGGTTTGGCCGTCCAGTTGGATGCCGTCGCACTCCTCACCGTCGAGCACACCATTGCCGCACGGGGTGAACTCTTTAGGGATGGTCGATTCCTCCGACTCCTCGCCGGGCTCTTCCGAAGAGCCCTCCGAGTTCACGAGGTTCAGCGCGCGGCCGTTGTCATCGATGCACTCCCGGTACGCATCGAGGGACGCAGACGTGTTGCAGTCGACGACCTCGAGCCGCCCCTGGCTGAGGCGGCGTATTTGGTCGAGAGTGAATCCGCGGTCACGCAAGCGAATCAGGAGCTCCGTCTTGTCGACCTGGTCGCCCAGCTGGTCGCCGAAGGCCTGGCAAAGCTCCTGTGCAGTCAACGTGCCGCCCTGCGCCTTCTCCGTCGACGGCGTCGTCGAGGTGGCGGAACTGGCGGAAGCCGCGAAGAATCCGGTGGGCGGCCCCTCGGCCTCGAGGAGGACTCCGGACTGGGTGACGATCAATCCGTTCAGCCGCAGTCCCCCCGATACTGTCGCGCGCAGGATTTGCGCCATCGAGTACCCGCGATCCGTCGCGAGCAAGATCGCGGTGAACGCCTCGTCTTGCCCGAGTGCGGCCACGGCCGCGGCGGAAGCCGCCGTCCCGTCGATCAGCGGGGGCGGAGAGAAGAAGGACTCGGGCAGACCGACCTCGGCGATGACGGTCCAGGCGTCGCGCGAGCAGGGTGCGATCGAGCAAGGGTCGGCGCCCTCGCAGCGGAAGCCAAACGTGCCTTGCGCGAAGCCCCTGGTTCCGCACCAGACGAAGCGCGGCTCGCCCCCGCCCGGGAAGAACACGTTACCCGTCACGCTGAGATCGTCTTCGTGCAGGGTGATCGCCCAGCGTTCGCCGCCGACGTCTTTGCTCACCAGCCGGCGCTTTCCGTCGGGTGACAGCTGTACGCCCGACGGCGCACCCGCGCCGTCGGCGCCGAGCCTACGCTCGATTCGAATCGCCTCGACCGAGGCCGGAGCCGCGTCGGGAAACTCGAGCGGAGGAAGGAGGAACGTCTCCGGCAGCTCGACGTCGGCGATGATGCCCCAGTCCTCGGGGCCGCATGGGTCGAGCGGGCAGCGGCTCGCCCCCGAGCAGCGCAGGGAGACGGTCCCGCCACCCCGGCCGGTCTCTTCGCACCAGACGAACTGGGGCTCGCCCCCTCCGGACTGGAACACGTTTCCGGTAACGCTCGAGTCGTCAGCGTTGAGAGTGATCGCCCACCTCTCTGTGCCGACGTCCTTGCTGATCAGCGTCCGCTTGCCGTCGGGCGTGAGCTGTACGCCAGACTTGGCCCGTGCCGTCGGGGCACAGAGAAGAAGCGCAGCCAGAGCGGCGAGCCACACCGCGGGAGTACCTCCATAGAGAGTCTTCATCATTGACACACCAGTTGGGCCCCGACCAAGTTACTTTGGTTCCCTTGCGAGTCGATCACCCATGCATTGAATGGGAACGTGTTTGGCGTCGAGCTGCAGAAGAGGGTTCCGCCGATACTGCCTGAGGTCGCGCCGCCGCTATTGAAGTCGGAGCAACCGCCGGTGAAGCCGGCGCCTCCTCCGATACAGCCTTGCACCGCGTCCCCGTTCGGATCGCTCCAGAAGATGTTGAAGAAGCCCGAGCCTCCCGTCGGAAGTACGAGCGAGGCCGGAGAGACACTGGTGACAGTGGGGGGCGTATCGGGCACGCAGCTGGACATGTCGTAGGCGCTGCAATCACCCGAACAGGCGAGGCTTCCTCCAGGTCCGAACCCGAAGTCGTTGCAGTCCTGGCCATCGAGGTCGCTGCCATCGCAGACTTCCGCGGCTTCGATCAGGTCGTTGCCGCACTCGGCCGCCAGAGGGCAGCCGCCCGTCTGGAATCGACAGCCAGTGCTGCACCCGAGGCCCGGCCCCGAACCGAAGCCCAGTGAGCTGCAACTCTCACCGTCCAGATCACCGCCGTCGCACTGCTCGCTTCCCTCACGGTTGCCATCGCCACATACGGTCAGCGCCGGCCCGCACCCGCTCGTGTCGAAGTCGCACCGCACGTTGCAACGCAGGGTGCCGGGGCCGAAGTCGAGCGTCGCGCAGGTGAACGCGCCGAGGATTCCCGGCTCGCAATTCTCGTCGTCGTCGAGCACCGCGTTGCCGCAGCCGGCGCACCGCGAGAGGTCGTAGGTGCAGTCGGAACTGCAGACCAAGGGGCCTTCGAGGCTCGGATCGACCGCCTCACAGTCGGCTTCGGAGACCGCCGCGCCGTCACACTCCTCGCCGGGCTCGATCCGGCCGTTGCCGCAGATGCCTTCCGGCTCGCGCTGGCAGCCCGAGGTGTCGTACGCGCAACTCTCGAGGCAGTCGAGCGAGCCCGACAAGAAGGTCGACGAGTCGTAGGTCTTGCAATCTGTCTGGCGGAGCGTCGCGCCGTCGCATTGCTCGCCGTCGTCGAGGTTGCCGTCACCGCAGCCATCCTGCTCCGCCACGCGCAGGCACCCGCTGGTGTCGTAGCGGCAGGTGAGGAGGTCACACCCGAGCCTGCCGCGATCGAACTGAGGTCCGAGGTCCTTGCACGAGGACAGCCGGAGCGCGGCTCCGTCGCAGTCCTCGCCCGGATCGAGATCGCCGTCGGGGCAGCCGTCCTCTACGGCGCGATCGCAGGGCGTCGGATCGAGTTCGCAATCGTTCGTGCAGCCTGGCGTCGCGTCCGTCTCGATCCCGAGGTCCCGGCAGGTCTGCTTGCGCACGTCGGGTCCATCGCAGGCCTCGTCCCCCTCGGCGTGCCGGTTCCCGCACGCTTGGCATTCGTTCGTGTCGAAGCGGCACACTGTGGGTGCGCAGGTGAGAGTTCCGCCGTCGAAGCCGAAAGTCTCACAGGATTGGGGGAACGACACCTCCGGCTCACAGGACTCTCCGGGCTCGAGCCGCTTGTTTCCACAGAGCCTCGCGGTGGCGCTCGGCGGGAGGAGAACGTCGAGGCCTCGGATTGGACTCGGGTCGACGGGCCTTCCCTTGTCGTCGGTGATGAACGCGCTGTCGTACGTCACGCCCTGGCCCGCGGATTCGTCGCTGATGAAGAGGCGCTCCTCCTCGACGGCGTCGATGATTTGCTGCTCGCTGTATCCGCGATTGATCAGGAACAGGAAGAAGCGTGTGAACTGGCCTTCGGCGAAGTTCGGACGTTGCTCCAACTGGCGGCGGAGAGCTTCCGGGTCGATCGGATCGACTCGACTGATGTGCTCGACAGATGTGCTCGCACCGGCCGAGGATGGAGGGTCATCGGGGGGAACGATCTCACCGCTGTTGTCGAGGATGTCCCCCGGAGGCTGAATCCGGCCCGAGAGGCCGCCGCGGGCGACCTGTCGGAAGGAGTAGCCCTTGGCGAAGGCGTTGATCATCGCATCGAAGCT
Organism: Deltaproteobacteria bacterium; assembly: GCA_029262355.1. GTDB lineage: Bacteria > Desulfobacterota > Binatia > UBA12015 > UBA12015 > VGTG01. Next base: position 2,425 of record JAJCZO010000337.1, on the reverse strand, counting down.
CCCGGTCGCACCGAGAGAGCCGAAGAGTGCGGCGTCCAACTCGTCGACGGTCGCCTGCCCGGGCGCCAGGAAGAAGGCGCTCTCGATCGACACCGCGAAGAGAAGGCTCCAGTCGCCAGCCGTACATCCGCTCGCGGCACAGCGGTCCGCGCCCCAGCAGTCGAACTCGAAGTCTTCGTCGCCCACCGCAGTGCGGCCGCACCATACGAAGGCGGGCTCGCTGCCGTCCGGGAAAAACACGTTGCCGGTGACCGTGCCGTCGTCGCCGTTCAGCGTGATGGCCCAGCGCTGACCCTCCCCGACGTCCTTGTTGATCAGCGTGCCGACACCGTTCGGCGTTTGCTGGACGCCGGCCCGCGACGCCTGTGCGACTCCGGCCACCCGTGCCGCCACGATACGCGGGACGCTGGCGCCTGAGACCGAGGACGACGCGCTCTCGTCGCCGAAGAACGACTTCGGCACTTCGACCTCGGCGATGAACGCCCACTCGTGCTGCTCACACGGGGTGAGCGGGCATCGATCGGCGCCCTCGCAGCGAAGCCGGACCTGATCCCCGGTTTCACCGAGCGCCTCACATGCCACGAAGAGCGGATCGCCGCTGCCGGTCGTAAAGATGTTCCCGGTGACCGAGCCGTCGGCGAGGTTGCGGGTGATCGCCCAGCGCTCGCCGCCGACGTCCTTGCTCACCAAGAGGCGACGCCCATCCGGCGTCGTCTGGATGCCGGCCTGGCCGGTGGCCGATCCTGGTGTGAGGGCAGCCCAGCAGAGAAGGGCGACAAAGCTGAGAGAGAGGCGGCCGGTAGAACGGAAAGCCATGCCCCTTAGTACCACATGCACGTCGTGATTTGCCTGGCGCATTTCTCGGCGAGCTAGGTGGCGTCGGCGATGCGCGCCGTAGTTCGCGAAAACCCGTAACGCCCCACCGCACCGGTGATTTCCCGATGATAGTCCTGCCGCGATGCGTACTCTCCTTTTCGCCGTGCGTCACCCTGGGTCGGGCCATCCGCCAGCGGATACACCGGCTACAGCTACTCGGTGACGGTCCAGCTGGGTGCGAACCATGCCGAACCTGAAGTGGCGTTCTACCTGCTGTGGCTGGCCTATGCTGGAGGAGAGCGACGCTGTCGCGGTCGAAGGTGAACGGCGAATGTCACCCCATCATGAAATCGATCATCAACTGAATCTGTGCGACGAGCATGGGCTCGCCCCCATGCACCGCACACCCGGCCTCCACCGCACGCGCGAGTACGGGTGTGTGATGCGGCTTGATCACGACATCCGCCACCACCATGTCCGGCGTCAAGCCCGATGTGTCAAAGGGTAAGGAATCGTCGGGTTGGAGTCCGAGCGAGGTGCCGTTGATCGCGATGTCGTGTCCAGTAGGCTCGCGCGTCCCCACTCGTACATCACACGAGGGCCACGCGGCACGCACGCGACCCGCAAGGTCTTCAGCTTTGGTGGTGGTGCGATTGTAGATGGTCAACGCGGTCGCCCCATGTCTCGCCAGTGCAAACGCGACGCCCGCCGCCGCGCCACCCGCTCCGGCCAGATAGACCCGCTTCCCCCGCACATCGTGTTCCCGGTCATGGAGACCGGCGACGAAGCCCTCGCCGTCCAGCATCGTGCCGCGCATCGTCCCATCCCCCTCCCGCCGGAGCACGTTGGCCGCGCCGACTCCGTCCGCTTCCGGTGTCAGCGTATCGAGAAGCGGAACGACCGCGGCCTTGTGCGGCATGGTCACGACGGCGCCCCGGAAGTTCCGCATGACACGCAAGGCGTCGATCGTCTTCGGCAGGTCGTCGGGATGCACGTCCATCGGCACATAGACCGCGTCGATGCCCCGTTCCCGCAGCGCGTGATTGAGAAGGCTCGGCGAGCGGGCGTGATCGAGCGGATGGCCGAGGATGCCGAGCAAGGCGGTATGGCCGGTGATAGGGATTGGTGCGTACGACATGACAGGCTCCAGGGGCGTCCGCATACGATACTCAACGCGGCGGCAATCGTCATGCGCTCGTCCCGCGACGCCACCGCAGCACAGACGCGATATACTGCTCGCAGGGATCAACGTCGTCGGCCGATCCCACCGGGATGGCCCCGATGAAGCGGGAGGACGCACAGGCTTCGGCTGAGCATGCGGCTGGCCTCTACCGCGCGCACCGCGATCCGGACGGGCTGCCGCTCTTGGAACGCCTGCACGCGGCGTCACCCGCCACCCTGAACATCACGTATCGCCTCGCCCGATGCCTTCAAGCGATCGACCGCACCGACGCGGCGGCCGACCGAGGGCGAGTGCACGCGGGTGTTGGTGGCAAGCGGTCGTGGGTGAGGCGGTGCAGGACGCGATCTGGCGGGGAAGGTGAAGACGGAGAGGCATCCCGGAGTGGTCACGCGCCGGGGAGTCCGCTGCAATTCCCTAGCGGATCAA
>JAJCZO010000336.1 GCA_029262355.1 Deltaproteobacteria bacterium | reverse complement strand
CCGCCGTCGTGGCGCTCGTCCTGCTCGGCGAGGGTCTCGAGAAACTTCCGCATGAGCTCGTCCGACGTGAGCCGCTCGAGCTCGGCGAGCTGCTCTTCGGTGAGCTCTGGAAAGGCCTCGGGGTCCTTCAGCCACTCCATGATCTGATCGGTTACCTCTTCACCCAGCTCGCCCTCGACCCCACGGAACACGCGCGCGAACACACGGTCGTACGAGTCGAAGAACGTCTCGCTCTTGATGAGGCAGGATCGGCCGAGGTGGTAGAAGCGCAGAAGGCTCGAGCTGTGGAGTCCCTTCTCGAGTGCTTCCAGAAAGGTGCGCCACTCCTGCATGGAGACCGGCACGCCCTCCTCTTTCAGCCCGTAGAAGAGATCGAGGAACATGACTCGCCTTGCCTACTGGTTGTAGCGCGGGCCGAGGTCACTCCAATCGCTCGGGTATTTCCCGCCGCGGGAGTCGTACGACTGGAGCGCTTCCAGGTCCTGCTCTTTCTTGAGCAGGGCGCCGACGAACGGGAGGTGCTCCTCGACCTTGTCGAGGGAGACGCCGGAGCGCAGCAGGGCGCTGATCCAGTCAACCAGCTCGGAGGTCGACGGCTTCTTTCGGAGATCGTTCTGCTCGCGCAGCCAGTAGAACTTGATCAGAACTTGATCGAGCAGCGTCGCGTCCAGGTGTGGGTGATGCACGTCCACGATCTGGCGCATCAGGGGCGGGTCAGGGAACTCGATGAAGTGGAAGATGCAGCGCCGCAAGAACGCGTCGGGCAGCTCCTTCTCGTTGTTCGACGTGATGATGACGACTGGACGATCCTTCGCGGCGACCTCTTCGTTGGTCTCGGTGATCGTAAAGCGCATCTCGTCGAGCTCGCGCAGCAGATCGTTCGGGAACTCGAGGTCGGCCTTGTCGATCTCATCGATGAGAAGGACCTGGCGCTTGTCGGCCGCGAACGACTCGCCCAGCGGGCCGAGCTTGATGTAGTGACGGATGTCCGACACGTCGCTTCCGCCGAAGCGGGAGTCGTTCAGGCGCTGCACGGTATCGTAAACGTACAGCCCTTCTTCTCCCTTACTCGTCGACTTGATGTGCCAGGTGAGCAACGGCATGCCGAGCCCTTCGGCGATGTGATGCGCGAGCATCGTCTTGCCGGTTCCCGGCTCGCCCTTGATGAGAAGTGGCCGTTGAAGTGCGATCGAGCAGTTGACTGCGTCGACGAGGGGGCCGGAAGCGATGTACCCGGGGGTGCCCTTGAATTGCTGGAAGCCGTTCTCGTTGGCCATGTCGCGGTCTCTCCGTGATTGGTAGGGGCGTAAAAAGAGCTTCGGTTTCGCTAGCTGTGGCGCCCCGGGCCTTCAAGGGTGTGGAATCTCCGGTGCTCCGAAGACTCGATCGGTTCCACGCACTTGCTAGGCTTCTGGCGTGGCCGAAGATCTGGCGCCGTACAAGCAAGAGTTCATCGAGTTCATGGTCGCCAGCGAGGTCCTCACCTTCGGGGATTTCGTCACGAAGAGCGGCCGCAACACTCCGTACTTCGTGAATACCGGGCGGTATCGCACCGGCGCGCAGCTCTCACGGCTCGCGGGATACTACGCCCAGACGATCACCGAGCAGTTCGGCGATCGCTTCGACGTGCTGTTCGGACCCGCCTACAAGGGCATCCCTTTGGCTGTAGGGATCGCCATGGAGCTTGCGCGCCGCGGCGACCGGGACATCCCGTTCTGTTTCGACCGTAAACAGGTGAAGGACCACGGTGAGGGGGGTCAGCTCGTCGGACACCAGTTGACCGACGGCGAGCGCGTTCTGATCGTCGAAGACGTCACGACGGCGGGCACGTCCATTCGCGAGACGGTGCCTAAGCTTCGCGCTACGGCACGTATCGAGCTCGCGGGTCTGATCGTGTCGGTCGATCGCATGGAGCGAGGCAATGGTGATCAGGCGGCACTCGTCGAGATCTCCGAGACGTGGTCGATGCCGACCTGCGCCATCGTCACGATCGAGGAGGTCATGCAGTACCTCCACCGCAGAGACCTCGGCGGGCGAGTGGTGCTCCCAGACGAGGTCTACGGGCGTATGGTCGATTACCGCAGGGAGTACGGGCCGCGTTCCTGAGCGGGTCCGATTTGCGCGAGACACTGCGGGCCGTTTGCGGTAGCGAACGGCACGAAGGGGGAGTCGGTCATGGCGCAAAGGGTGCATCGTACCTGCTCGTTGTGTGAGGCGATGTGTGGCCTCACGTTCGAGGTCGAGGGTGATCGCGTCGTTGGGGTGCGACCCGACGAGGACGACGTCCTCTCGCACGGTTTCGTCTGCCCCAAGGGGATGGCGATCCCAGCGGTTCAGGATGACCCGGATCGGCTTCGGACGCCGATGCGGCGAACGGCGGCGGGGAGCTTCGAGCCCATCTCCTGGGAGGAGGCATTCGCTCTCGCGGCGGAGCGACTTCTGGCGATCCGCAAGCAGCATGGCAGCGACGCACTCGGGATCTACGTCGGCAACCCGATCGTCCACAATCACGGGGCCCTGACGATCCGTGCGGGTCTGATGAATGCGCTCGGTACGAAGAACGCGTTCAGTGCGGGATCACAGGATACGAGCCCGCGCTTCGCGAGCTCGTACCATCTGTACGGCAGCTCGTTTTCGATCCCGGTGCCCGATGTGGATCGTACCGACTACTTCCTCTGCATTGGGGCGAATCCGTACGTCTCGAACGGCAGCTTCCTGACCGCGCCGAACATGCGCGCTCGCATGCGCGCGATCGTCGCACGCGGCGGAAAGACCGTCATCGTGGATCCCCGCAACACGGAAACGGCGAAGGACTCCAGTGAGTACATCGCGATCCGGCCCGGGACCGACGCCGCGTTCCAGTTGGCGCTCGTGCAGGTTCTCGTCGAGCATCGGCGTATCGATCGCGATTGGATCGCTCGCGAGACGACCGGCTGGGATGCGATCGAGCGGCGGCTCGGGGCGTTCACCCCCGAGGGGGTTGCGGCTCATACCGGAATCGACGCGGCGACCACGCGGCGAATCGCGCTCGAGTTCGCGGATGCCAAGACCGCCGCGGCGTACTCTCGGATCGGCGTGTGCAACAGCGAGTTCGGTACGCTCGCGACGTGGGCCACCGACGTGTTGAACGTTGCTGGGGGTCGCCTCGGGGCCGTTGGTGGCTCGATGTTCCCCACGCCGGCCATGGACACCGCGCCCGTGCTGGAGCGCACGAAAGCAGACGGCCACGCGCGCTGGCACAGCCGGGTGCGTGGGCTTCCCGAGACGCTCGGAGACCTGCCGGCGGCGGTCCTCGCCGAGGAGATGGCGACGCAGGGGTCGGGCCAGATTCGCGGGTTCATCACCTTCGCCGGAAACCCGGCGTTGTCCGTCCCCAACGGACGTCGGGTAAGCCGGGCGCTGTCCAACCTCGACTTCATGGTCTCCATCGATCTGTACGTGAACGAGACGACGCGGCACGCCGACGTCATCCTGCCGCCCGCCTGGGGCCTCGCGGACGACCACACCGATATCGTGTTCAGCAACGTCTCGGTGCGGAACGTCGCCCGCTGGTCACCGCCGGTCGTTCCCCAGGGGGAGAACGAGAAGGCGGATTGGGAAATACTGCTCGAGCTCACGAGGCGACTGGGCGGCGGGCCCACGGGCAACGCGGTGCTCGACCTCGGCTTCAAGATCGGGGGCGTGTTCGGGCTGAAGTGGACCCCCGAGTTGATGGCCGACATCATGCTTCGTTCGGGCACCTACGGCGACAAGTTCCTGCCGTGGTCCAACGGCCTCAGCGTGAAGAAGCTACGCGAGCACCCGCACGGAATCGATCTGGGCCCCATGGAGGTCGGCATCCAGCACCGGATTCGACACAAGGACCGTCGCGCCCATCTGGCCCCGGTGCCCCTCCTGGAAGCGCTCGACGACTACACGGAGAAGGTACGTGATGTCCCGAACCCGGACGAGCTCCTGTTGATCGGGCGCCGTGAGCTTCGGACCTGCAACTCATGGATGCACAACGTCCCGGCGCTCGTCGCCGGGCGCGATCGGTGCGTCCTGTACGTGCACCCCGACGACGCGGCGCGCGCGGGAGTGCGTGATGGCGAGGATGCCTTGCTCGAGAGTCGCGTCCATACGGGTAGCCTGCGCGTTCAAGTTACCGAGGAGGTTCGGCCCGGCGTCGTCAGCTTGCCGCACGGTTGGGGACACGCAGCCGCCGCACCGTGGCAGCGGGTGGCCGGTGAGCACCCCGGCGTATCGATCAACGACTGGACCGACGACGAGCGCACCGAGACCGTGGTCGGGCAATCGATTTTGAACGGAGTGCCGGTTCGGCTGCACCCGGCGACCGCCCACGAGACGGCCGCGGCATCCTGAGCCGCGACCGTGAAAGGAGAGAGCGATGCTGCGAATTCTACCCGAGTCCACTGGTAATCTGGTGGCCGCCCAGGCGAGCGAGAAGCTCACGGCCGACGACTACCACGAGGTCTGGGCGCCGAGATTGAAGAAGGTCGATGAGGAACACGGAAGTGTACGAGCGCTGCTCTACGCTGACGAGACGTTTGATGGCTGGGAAGCCAAGGCTCTCTGGGAGGACGCCAAGCTTGGCCTCACCATCGGGACGGATTTCGACAAAGTCGCCATCGTTGGCGCGCCGCAGTGGGTCGACGTCATGGTCGAGGTCATGGGTCACCTCTTGAAGGGCGCCGTAAAGACCTTCCCGAGCGGGAAACTCGCGGAGGCCTACGACTGGATCCGTTAGTGCGCCGCCGTCGAGAGACGGCCGGCCATTCGGGGTCGCTCGACGGCGGTGCGGCAGACATGGGGGTGCGGCTACGGGCAGGTCGTGGCGTCGAACGTCGTCGGGCCTGCGGTCGCCGTGCAGGTGGCCGTGCCGGCGTAGGAGATCGTGGCGGCATCGACGAAGCTCTGTGTCATGGAGAACGTACCACCGGTTCCGGCGATGTAGCTCGAGCCGGCCGACGTGAGCCGGGAGTGGCGAACGAGGACGGCGCCGCCGCTCTGGGTATCGATGACCGGTTCGAGTGGGTCTGCGGTCTCGAGCGTCGAGTTCTCGATGGTCAGAGAGTTCGCGGTCAACACGAGCGTGACCTCCCGGTTCACGGACGAGAGCGTGCTGCTGCGCACCACGGCGCTCGAACCGGTTCCGCTACCGAACACGGCCAGCCCGGCGGCATCGACAGTGACGTGGGTCAGGGCGATGTTGGGAGCGCTACTGAGGTAGATCCCGGCACCTCCCGTCGTTCGAATGTCGACGTGGCTGGCGGCGGAACCGCCCGAGGCTGAGAACCGGAGTGCGTGTGAGTTGAGGGAGTTCATGGTGTTCTCGACGCGCACGTGGCGGATGGAGGACCCAGCGGAGTCCGCGGAGAACACGACGGCATCGCTCACACACGCGCACAGGATCGAGGTCAATGCCTGATCGGCTCCCACGAGGGACACGGGGCGTATGATGTTGAGCGCGGTGGCATCGAGGTCGAAGACGCCCGGCCCGAGCTCGATCGTGGATCGAGTCCCCAGCGGTAGCGCGTTCACCTCACCGACGACCGCGGACAGCGCGGCACCGTTCTCGAGACCCGTGCCCGTACCCGGGAGGAAGAAGACGTTGGTGCCAGCATCCTTCGGTTGGAAATATCCATTCGTGTCGATGATGACGTCGGCCGCCCGGGCGGCGTAGACGTCGATCCGGCCCGCGTCGTCCAGCGGGACGATGAGCGAGTTGGACAGGGGCGGGCTGGAGCCGACGAAGTTGATCGACGCGAAGCTCGGCCCGGGAGGAAACGGCGCGATGGACCCTGTCGGCCCGACCGAGGCAAAGCCTCCGGCAACCCCGGGAACGACGGCGAGGTTGATGGAGAGCGCGGTTGCACCGGCCGGGACGCCGCACAGGCCAGTCAGGGTGTAGGTGCGGATCTCGAAATCCGCGAGCGCGCCGATGTCGTCACCGACGACAGCGGAAGGGCCACCGGGGCGCGTGTCGACCAGCCGGCAGGGGGCGACATTGATCATCGTCGCGTCGGGTGCGCTGGCCGCGGATTCGAGGCCGGCGAAGGCCGAGCTTTGCGACGTCGTGGGCCAATCGGCCAGCGGCACCGGATCAGGGGCGGCATCGGCCAGATCCCGGAGATCGACGTGGATCTCGTGCCGTTGGCAGCGCTCGCGCAGCCGCAAATGGCCGAGGCGGCTCGAGCAGAGGACGCTCGCGTCGGCGGCAGTCCACGAGAGGACGAAGAAGCTCACGACCAAAGTCCGGCCGACGCGTGTGGAGAGGCGCTTGGAGTTCATCATGCGGCTGCATCATCGCAATGGGCATGCCGGGCTGACGCGGCTGAGATAGAGAGAAAACCCAGGCGTTCCGGCTCATCGGAGGTTCAACTTGATTCCTTTGGTAACCGTGGGTTACCGCGGTCCGCGATCGAACTCGGGTCGGGCGCCCGGCCTACAGCGCGGTCTCCTCCAGCTCCAAGCCGAAGTGGTCGACATAGAACTGGGTTTGGGCACGCACGTCCTGCGCGCGTAGATCGAAGTCGGCGAGCTTGTAGGAGACCCGCCCGAAGCGCCCACGGGGATGGGCTCCCCTGTACGCGGCCATCGCCTGCCGCGACGCGTTCCCGAGAGGCTGGCCCGCGAGCGCGTAGATCTGATCCACCACCGCCATGTCGTCCTTCATGTACTCGTGGAAGAGCACGTCCATCGACCGCTCCTTGGGGACGAGGTTGCGGTCTCGTACGCAGGCGCGCAGCATGCGCACCGTTCGGTCGACCCAGTACTCACCGAGCCGGGCGGCATCGACCGGGTTCTGGTGCACCCTGGCGCTGTAGGCGAGCATCGTTGCCGTCGAGGCGATGACCGATACGGGATCACGGTGTGTGAACACGACGGTCGCATCGGGGAACGTCGCGAGCACCGCGGGAAGCTGCTCGATGTGCTGAGGGGACTTCAAGACCCACCGGGTTCCACCCCGAAGCCAGGTCAGAACCTTCAGGCAGGTCTTCATGTACTCGTAGTGGGGCCGTTGGTCGTGTCCGAGGTAGAAGTCTCGGTACGCGGGCAGAGTGACTATCGATTCCAGCAGCATCGTCGAAAAGTCGATCGCCAGGAGTTGAATCTCCTCGTGCGCGTGATCGACCGTCATCTCGTGCATGCGCTTGAAGTGCGGCATCACCTGCTCCTGGAACGCGAGCGCGGTCTCGCAGAGCGCCATCCGGGGATCTGGCAGTCCTTCCTCGGCTTGGGCTGCGACCTCGCCCACGGGCTCGAGGCTCTCCCAGTAGGGCAGGTAGCGGATGTTGGGATCGGCAGACAGGACGTTGTGAAGATGCGTCGTTCCGGTTCGCTGGAGGCCGGCGATGATGATGGGTGCCTTGATCTCGACCTCGTGGATCTCGGGGTGGCGTCTCAGGAGGTCTTGGATCTGGAGACGGTTCTTCGCGAGTTGCAGGAGGAGAGTGAAGAAGCTGATCCGCCCAAACGGGCTCAGGTGACCATCCTTCTCGACGCTGTCGAGGATGGCGCCCAGTGGGCCACGGAACCGATCATCGCCGAAGTCGTCGAGGCCCGTCTGCTCCGACGCGGCCTGCAAGAGGGCATCGGTCGTCAAGACGACTGGAGCGGATGCGGCGACGACTTGGTCCATCATCTCCCGAACGGCGGGGTCGAACTTCGGATGGGCGAGGTCTTCAATGCGCAGGTCGGCCGGGCGTTCCATGAGTCGGGTACCTATTCTCCGATGATCTTGACGAGGACACGCTTGCGGCGCCGCCCGTCGAACTCGCCGTAGAAGATCTGCTCCCACGGGCCGAAATCGAGGGCTCCCGCCGTGATGGCGACGACGACTTCGCGGCCCATGAGCTGGCGTTTGATGTGGGCATCCGCGTTGTCCTCGCCGGTATCGTTGTGTCGGTACTGGTCGATCGGCGCGTGCGGAGCGATGCGCTCGAGGAAAGTCTCGTAGTCGTGATGCAGGCCCGACTCGTCGTCGTTGATGAAGACCGACGCGGTGATGTGCATCGCGTTCACCAGAATCATGCCCTCTTGGACGCCGCTCTCGCACAAGCACGCCACGACGTCTGGGGTGATGTTGACGAGTCCGCGCCGGCTCGGGACTTGGAACCAAAGTTCCTTGCGGTAGCTCTTCATCCGCCACGCATGTCGCGCGCGGCCGGGACGGTCAAGAACCCCGTTCACCGGTCTCGGGCGGCGTGATGGCGCACGGCGATGGCGGCGTTGGGCGGGCCAGACCCATCTGGGTACCGGCTTCCCCGATTCTCGCGCGGGGGTTTCGCGCTTCGAGTCGGCGTCGGGAGCGTCGCGGCGTCTGGGGGCAGTCGCCCGCATCTCCGGCGATTCGAGGGGTGACTTCCGTGTCTCCATCGCCGACCTCGAGCTCGGCGAAGAGGGCCGGAATGCCGTAGTCGCCCGTCCACCGGTAGGGGCGCTTCGCTCTACCGGGGTGGTCGACTTCGTTGCCGTCGATGTCGAGGAAGATCGGCTCGCCGGTGTCGGGAGAGACGAACCGAGCCCAGCAACCGGGGCCGAGCGCCGACTCTGCGAGCCACGAGACACTCTCGTGGATTGCCGAGCAGTAGCGCGTGTCCTCGACCGTTCGACTCAAGGCCACGAGCGCGTCCAGTGCGTGGCGGGTCTCCCAACTGGCGAGCGCGACCGGCTCGAACGCGCGTGCCGGCACGGCTCGCCCGGACTCGTCGTACTGCTGCGCCCAGCCGGCGCGCGGCGCGGCGTGCCGTGCTTCGACGAGCCAGTCGCCGCCGCGGATCGCCGCCGCGAGGAGATCCGGACGGTCGAGCACCTCGGCGCCAAGGATGAGGGTTTGGATCACCGACGCGGTCGCCGCGTCGTTCAGGCTGGGAAGATCCTCGAAGGACGGAGTGACGGTGCGCAGCCACACCGGCCGGTAGGTCAGCGGCCAGGCGCCCGACGGGAGCTGCGCCCTTACCAGTAGAACGAGGCCTCGCTCGGCGCCGACTCGATAGCGCTCGTCTCCCGTGGCTTCGAACAGACGCAGGAGGAGCCGCACGGCGCCGGTCGTCACGTCGTCGTCGAGTGTCGCCCAAGGGACGTACCACTTGAACCAGAACGCGAGATCTCGGCCGTGGACCGGCATCTCCGAGAACCAACCCCCGGCGGGCAGCTGGAGTCTGAGCAGGAGGTCTCCGTTGCGCCGCGCTGCCTCGAGGTAACGCGACTCGCTGGTGAGCTGCCACGCCTCGAGCAGAAGCAGGCCAGCGGCTGGGGTGCCGGGGCTTCGCAGGACTACGAGATCCCACATGTCGAGACCGAGCGTGGCGCTGAGTCTTGCGCCGAGGTTCACGATCTTGGTGACTCCGTGACTCCCGTGGCGCGGCGCGCACACGTACATCCAGCCGCCTTCGGGGCGCTCACACTCGAGCATGGCTTCGATCGCGGTGCGGGCGGCCTGAGGGAGCTCCGCGCGAGTTCCGGTCGCCGTGACCAGGAGGAGCAATGCCGCGAACCAGGTCGCCCCGAGCTTGGTCATCCGGAGCATTCGATCCTGAGTGACACCATCGGCGCAACCCACCGAGGCGCAGATCGCCGGCCAGGGCCCGCATAATGGGTGCAGTTCGCAGGGATGCGCGGTGCCGCGTCGCTGCGGCCCCTCGTGTCCTGATCCGCGCAGGGTCCTAGAGCCCGCACTTCTCGCCAGGTCACGCGATCTCGAGCCGACGGCACCGCATGTTCGCGGCCTCCTCGACGTCGACCCGACCTCGCGCAACCTGGTGCGAAGTGCGGGCTTAGGGTGTCTTGGGACTTGCGCGAGAAGTAGCCAATCGAGACCCTTGCGGGATCATGTCGCTTCCCTGGGAAGACGCGGCTCCCGGTATCCGTGAGGTCGTTCGGGAGGCCCAGAGCCGGCTAGCGGCCGTTTCGACGGGCGAGCGTGCGCGCTTGTTGGCCGCGCTGCGCGACGACATGGTCACCGAGTACGATGCGCGCTTTCTGGTCGAGTACCTCGATGGGCTCGAGATCCCCTTGTCGGACGAGTTTCGAGGCGTGCTGGCGCGGTGGTACCGCGACGAGGTTCGGCACTTCAGCTCGTTTCGCTGCGTCGTCGAAGCCCTGGTGGGTGAGGACGCCGAGCCAGACCTCAACGCCCGCACGCCGGACTTCGCCAAGGTCGCGCATCTCTTTGAGAGCGAGTTCGAGATCCTGTGTCTACTTGCTTACGACGAGCTCGCCACGCTGCGTGGGTACCGCGGGAACCTGCCGCTCTACGACCTGCTCGGGGCACCGCTGGGTGACCTGGTCAGGCGGGTGATCGGTGATGAGGCGGGGCACTACGCGGGCTTCCGGGCACTGCTCATCGAGAAGCACGCGCACCGACTAGACGAAGTCGAAGACGTCGTTCGCATCATTCGCGCAAGCGAGGGCACGCCCTACCAGGCGACCTTCGTTCTCGATCACGACGACCCCGTGTACGGCGATCACATTTTCGACGACGCGGCCCGCGTGCTCGTCGCTCAGATGCGCCGCGAGCACGCACGCACCGCTGCACTCTAGACCGCCTGACGTGACGAGGCTTGCGCGGCTGCGCAGAGCGTCGCCCGGTGGCTGAGATCCTGGCCTCTTCGACTGTTGCGTAAGTATATCGTACGATATATCTAAGAGCGCATGAGACACGACGCATGGTGTGATTGGAGGGAGCCGCACATGCACGGTTTTGGCCGCAAGCGGCGCCATCGTAGGGGCTTTGATCCTGGCTGGGGTGTCCGAGGGCGCTTCTTCGGGCCGGGAGAGGTCCGCCTCGCTCTACTGTCTCTCCTCGAGAGTGGGCCGAAGCACGGGTACGAGCTGATGAAGCAACTCGAGGAGCGCTCGGGCGGTGGCTACACGGCGAGCGCGGGCACGGTCTATCCGACGCTTCAGCAGTTGGAGGACGAAGGCCTCGTTCGCTCCGAGCCCGACGCAGGGAAGCGGGTCTACCACCTGACCGAAGAGGGCGTGCGTGCGATCGAGGCCGAGGGCGAGGCCATCGCGCGAATCTGGAAGCGCTCCGAGGATTGGGGCGATCTCGGCTTCGCGTGGCAGCCGGAGGCGGCGGAGATCGCCGGCCCCGCGTTTCGTCTGGCCAGGTCGGCTCTGCGAAAGGTCGCGAAATCAAGCGGCGACCCGGAGATCGCCGACCGGGTCCGAACGATTCTCGAGCGGGCCCGCCGTGAGATCGACAAGCTGCGAAGCTAAGATCGACGAGCTGCGAAGCTAAGAAAGTCGCCCTACCCGAGCGGGTACGGGATTGCGCGAGTGATCCGATCACATTCGGCCAGCACTTCGGGTGAGAGGGTGGTCGTGGCGGCGGCGAGGCAGTCGTCGAGCTGCTCCGCGCTGGTCGCTCCGATGATCGTCGAACCGACGAACGGGTGAGTCAGCGTCCACGCGATCGAGAGGGTGACGACCGAGATGCCGGCCTTCTCGGCCACTTCGGTGAGTCGGGCCGTGGTCTCCAAGGATCGTTCATTTACGAAGCGATCGGCCATGAACTTCGTTCGCGGGCTGTGATCGCGGTAGTAACTAAAGCGCGCGCCGTCGGGAAATTTCCCGCCCTGATACTTGCCCGAGAGCACGCCGCCGCCCAGAGGGCTGTACGGCAGAAGGCTTACCTTCTCCTCTCGGCAGACCTCCGAGAGGCCGTCCTCGAAGCGTCGATTCAACAGGCTGAAGTTGTTCTGGATCGTCTCGTGACGCGCCACGCATTGCTTGTCCGATGCCCAGAGCGTTTTGGTGAGACCGTAGGCGCTCTCGTTGCTGCAGCCCAACGCGCGGACCTTGCCGGCCTGGACCGCGCGGTCGAGCGCCTCCATCTGCTCCCCGATCGGGAGCACGCGGTCGGGCCAGTGGGTCTGATAGAGGTCGACGTAGTCCGTGCCGAGCTTTCGGAGGCTCGCCTCGATCGCGCGCTCGACCGAATGACGGTCGAGTCCGGTATTTCCGCCCCGGACCGGGGTCTGGAACCACCCGCCGCCGGGTCCGGCGATCTTGGTCGCGACGAGGAGTGCGTCTCGCGGCTTGTCGCGGAGCCACTTGCCCACGATCTCCTCACTCGCGCCCGCCCACTTCGGGTCGGGCGGCACCGGATAGATCTCGGCGACGTCGAAGAAGTTCACGCCGCCGTCTAGGGCGCGGTCGAGGATCGAGAGGCTCTCGCGCTCATCGGCCATCGATCCGAAGGTCATCGTGCCGAGACAGATCTCTGAGACCGAGAGGGCACTGCGGCCCAAGCGACGTTGCTTCATGAGTTCTCCATCTTCTTTTCCAGCCAGACCACGTCCCAGTAGCGACTCTGCTTACGACCGGTTTGCGTAAAGTGGGCGACCTCGGTGAAGCCGAAGCGCCGGTGGAGCGCGAGACTCGGTTCGTTGGGGATCGTGATGCCGGCGAGTGCGCGGTGAACGTCTTCGTTCCGAAGACGGTCGAGGAGCGCGGCGTACAGGGCGCGGCCCAGTCCGCGACCGGTCGATTCCGGGGCGAGGTAGACCGAGATCTCGACCGTCGTGTCATACGCCTCTTTGCCCCGGAACTGGCTCGACGACGCGTAGCCGCACACCTCGCCGCCGTTCTCCGCCACGAGGAGCTGGTGCCGCCCCGTCTCCGCGTAGTGCTCGAACCACTCCGCTCGACGACGCTCGACCGACCACTCTTGGATGTCGAACGTGATCGGTGTCTCGCGGACGTAGTGGTTGTAGACCGCCGTCAGTCGCGGGAGATCGGCGAGTGTTGCCGTTCGTATCCGGCTGTCCGGCATCGCCCCGGCGCTCAGGCTGGCCGAACCTCGAGCACCGCCGCAGAGCCCATCCCGCCGCCGGCGCACATGCTGACCACGCCGATGCCGCCGCCGCGGCGGCCGAGCTCGTGCACCATCGTCACGACCATGCGGGCACCGGTGCACGCGACGGGGTGGCCGAGGCCACAACCGCTGCCGCTCACGTTCACCTTGTCGTGGTCGATGCCGAGGATGCGCGTGGTGGCGACGGCCATCGAGCAGAACGCCTCGTTGATCTCGAAGAGATCGACGTCGCCCACCGAGAGGCCGGCACGCTCGAGCGCCTTGGGGATGGCGAGGGTTGGTGCGAGTCCCGTGCGCGTCGGGTCGACACCGACCGAAGCCCAGGCCTTTACCGTGGCCTTGGCCGCGAGACCATGCGCCTTGGCGTAGTCACCGTCGACCAGCACGACCGCTGCGGCGCCGTCGTTGATCCCCGACGAATTGCCTGGCGTGATGCTGAATCCCTCAATCTCTGGATGCAGCGGCTTCAGGCTGGCGAGCTTCTCGAGTGTCGTGCCGGGCCGGGGATGCTCGTCCACCTCGAACGTCTTGGTACCGCCCTGCCCGTCGGGAATCTGGATGGGGAAGATCTCATCCTTGAAGCGCCCCGAGGAGGAAGCCGCGGCTGCGCGCTGGTGCGAGTGATACGCCCAGTCGTCCATCGCCTCGCGGCTCACGTCCGCGAGCTTGGCGGTGTTCCACCCCACCGTGATCGACATGTCGAAGGCGGGTGCGTCGGCAGTCTCGGGGTGGCTCGGCGGCATCCACATCTGCGGTTCGGCTTGGCCCGGCATCCGCTTTGTCATCATCGGAAACGTCGAGATGCTCTCGGTGCCGCCGGCAATCACGACCTTGTCCATTCCGGCCCGGATGCTGGCGGCCGCTGCTTGCACGGCGCTGAGTCCCGAAGCGCAGTGTCGGTTCATCGCGACGCCCGGAATGCCGGTGAGCCCGAGCTCTACGGCGGCGTGGCGAGCGATGTCCCCGCCGCCCTGGAGCGACTCGCCGAGGATGAGATCCTCGATGTCGTTCGCGGGAACGCCGGAGCGGCGGTGCGCCTCCTCGACCGCCCACTTTCCGAGATCGTAGGCGGTGACCTGGGTAAGGGAGCCCTTGCGGGCCGTTCCAATGGCGGTGCGCGCGCCGGCGACGATCGTGGCTTCTCCCATGCGTGTCGAATAGCGGTCTCGCCTGTGCGCGGAAACCCCAAGGGGTTTCCGGCCTCCACGGCGGCGTGCCTATACTCCGGGCCCTATGAACTCAGAGATTCGATGGATGGATGCGACCGGCCAGGCCGACCTGGTGCGCCGTGGCGACGTGAGCCCGACCGAGCTGGTGGATGCGGCGATCGCCCAGATCGAGGCGCTGGATCCAAAGCTGAACGCCGTCGTGATTCCGACCCTCGAAAAGGCGCGCCGTCAGGCTGCCGACCCGGACCTTGCGGACGGCCCGTTTCGCGGCGTGCCGTTCCTTCTGAAGGACCTCGGCGGGCAGTCTCAGGGCGATCCGTTCTACGGCGGTCTCAAGTTCCTCAAAGATGCTGGATGGATCGAGCCCGAGGATTCGTACTTCACAGCCAAGCTCCGAGCTGCCGGTTTCTGCTTCCTGGGGCGAACGAACACACCAGAGCTCGGGCTCATGCCTGTGACCGAGCCCGCAATCTTCGGGCCGAGTCGGAACCCCTGGAACCTCGGCCATTCGCCGGGCGGGTCGAGCGGTGGGTCGGCTGCCGCCGTCGCCGCAGGGATCGTGTCGGTCGCTCATGCGAGTGACGGGGGTGGATCCATTCGCATTCCGGCGTCCCACTGCGGGCTCGTCGGACTGAAGCCGACCCGTGGCCGCAACTCGTTCGGGCCCGGGGCCGGAGAGCGTTGGGCCGGGTTTTCGGCCGAGCACATCGTGTCGCGCAGCGTCCGCGATACGGCGGCCGTTCTCGACGCGGTCTCGGGGCGGATGCCCGGCGACCCCTACGCGGCGCCGGCGCCCGCGCAGAAGTTTGCGACGTTCGTGCGTCCGGGGGAGCGTCGTCGGATCGGCCTGATGGTCTCGGGGCCGCGCGCGATGGAGGTGCACCCCGAGTGTGTTCAGGCGGCGGAGAAGGCCGCACGTGCTCTGGAGGCGGAGGGCCACACGGTCGAGATCTCGTACCCCGACGCTCTCGACGACCCGACCGCCGTGTCCGCGTACGTTACGATCGTGGCGTCGTCGGTCGCATTCGCCTTGGAGGCGTTTGGGAAGAAGGTTGGTCGCGCGGTCACGGAAAACGACGTGGAGCCGCTGACCTGGGCAATGGCCCAGGCGGCGGGCGACTACAGCGCGGCGAAGTATCTCGAGGCCGTGGACACCGTCCATCGCTTCGGCCGCAAGGTCGCCACGTGGTGGGAGTCCGGCTTCGATCTTCTGCTCACGCCGACCAGCGCGGCGCTCCCGCCAAGAATCGGTGAGCTCGCGGGAAGCAGGGAGGAGCCATTCGCGCCATTTGCGAAGGCCGCGCCGTACGGCGCCTACACGATGAACTTCAACCTCACCGGCCAGCCGGGAATCTCGATACCCGTGCACTGGACCGCCGACGGGCTGCCGGTCGGTGCGCACGTCGTCGCCCCGTACGGGCGCGAGGACATGCTGATCGAGATCGCAGCGGAACTCGAGGGACTCCTGCCGTGGGCGGATCGTCGCCCACCGAGCTAGCCCGCGGGACACGAGCGCTCTGGCCACTTCGGGCTCAGCCGTAAGCGAAGAGCGCTGGCGCTCCGCCCGTGTGCCAGAAGATGGCAGTGTCGGACGGGGCGAGTTCTTCGCGCCTCACGAGGTCGATCAGTCCGGCCATCGCCTTGCCGCTGTATACGGGGTCGAGCACGAGTCCTTCCAGCCGCGCGCAGAGCTCGAGAGCTTCGCGCATGGCTCGTGTCGGCTGTCCGTAGGCGGAGCCAAGCTGGTCACCGATGATGTGAACCCGGTCTTCGCTCGGCGGTGGTGACTCGCAGAGTGCGGCGGTTTCGCCGGCCAGAGCGAGAACCCGCTCGCGGGTCGCGGCCGCGTCGTCGTAGACGGCAACCCCGGAAATCTGGATCGGGCTGTTGTGGAGGGCGAGCCCGGTGAGCAGGCCCGCCAGAGTGCCGCCGGTGCTGGTGGCGACCACGATGCGCCTCGGGTCGATGCGCTCGGCTTCGCATTGCTCGAGCAGCTCGAGGCCGGCGCGCACGTAGCCCAGCGCGCCCGTGGCGGTCGATCCTCCACTCGGAAAGAACGCTGCCTTGCCGCCCCGACGGGAGGTGTCCTCGATGAGCTCTACGACCCGTGCGGACGCGGCCTCGCTGTCGGCGACGACGTGAACGTGTGCGCCGAGGAGGTGATCGAGCAGTAAGTTCCCATTGGTTTCGTAGAGGGAATCGTCGCGGTCTACGAGGCGCGGGAGCACGAGCTCGCACCGTAGACCCAGTCGGGCCGCCCCCGCAGCGGTCTGACGGGCGTGATTGGACTGCACGCCACCCACCGTGATGACCGTGTCGGCGCCCGCCTCGATGGCCTCGGCCAGGAGGTACTCGAGTTTCCGGACCTTGTTGCCACCGAGCGCGAGTCCGGTGCAGTCATCACGCTTTACCCACAGCGAGGCTCCGCCGAGGTGCTTGGAGAGCCGCTCGAGTGGCTCGAGCGGCGTCGGCCCGTGCCCGAGCGCGATTCGGGGGAAGCGATTGACGTCGAACCGGGCAGTCATCGGGTGGTCAACCGGCTGGGATCGCGACCGTCTCGGTGTCGCGCCCGGATCGCAAGAGTGTCCCGGGAAGGTTCCCGGTCTCCTTGCCATCGCAGACGACCTCGACGCCGTTTACGAACACGTGCTTCACTCCCTGTGCTTCGGAGAAAAGGCGCTCGGTCCCGCCCGGGAGATCCGCCCGCGTGTGAATGGGTCCGGCCTGGATGGCCTGAGGGTCGAACAGGACGAGGTCGGCGTGCCAGCCCTCGGCGATGCGGCCGCGCTCGCGCAGCCCGAACAGCCGCGCGGGGGCATCGGTCATCAGATGGATCGCCTCCTCCAGTGGGATGAGCCCACGGTCGCGCACCACGTCTCCCAGGAAGGCCGAGGGATACCGGGCGCCACACATTCGGTCGAGGTGCGCCCCCGCGTCGGAGCCACCGATCAGCGCGCGCTCGTCGCGCCATACTTCGGTGCGCGCCTGCCAGCTCTCGGGGTCGTCGTCTGCGGGGATGGGCCACAGTCCGGTCCGAAGTCCATCGGCGATGACGATGTCGAACAGTGCGTCCTGCGCGCTCTGCCCTCGTTCCTTGGCGATGTCTCCGCTCACGCGGCCGAACAGGCCCTCGTTCTCTGGCGCGAACGTTTCGCCGATCTCGTAGCAATCCCACCGGGACAGATCGCGCAGCACGCCCGCATCCTTGGAGCACGCCAGATCGTCCATCTGCTTGCGCACCGCGGGGTCCTTCATCTTCTCGATGCGCTGGGGGACCGGGAGGCTCATGACTTCACTCCAGCCCGGGATCAGGAAGAGAGCGCAGAAGTCGTGGAAGCTCATCTTGAGGCCGCCCAGCGTGGGCATGGTGAGCGCCACGATGCGACCGCCGCGCTCACGTGCGCGGGTGCCGGCCGAAAGCTGATGCTCGTAGTTTCGGTTCTTTGCGTTCACGCCCATCACGTTCCAATTCAGCGGACGCCCGGCGGTGAGGGACATCTCGACCATGAGGTCGATCTCGTCCTCTTTGAACTTCCCGAGGCAGCCGTCGATGATGAACTCGAGCGTGGTGCCGGGGTGGTCGCGCACCGCGGATGTCAGCGCCAGGATTTCCTCACGGTTCGAAGCGCGAGAAGGCACGGGCTGAGAGTCGCCGTCCTCGTGCGTGTAGGCCTTCGAAGAGGAGAAGCCGAGACCCCCCGCTTCGAGCGACTCGTGCAGAAGCTTGACCATGGCCTGCACGTGCTCGGGCGTCGCGTCGTTCCCGACCGCCGCGTCACGCATCACGGTCCGGCGCAGTGCGCAGTGTCCGACGAGGAACCCCGCGTTGATGCCGATCTTGCCGTCGAGTCGATCGAGGTAGGAACCGAACGAGCTCCAGTCCCAGTCGATGCCGTTCTCCAGGGCAACCAGTGGCATGCCTTCGACTTTGGCCATCATCTGGCGAATGTAGTCGGCGTCGCCCGGCGCGAGTGGGGCCAGCGTAAACCCGCAGTTTCCGCCGATCACCGTCGTCACGCCGTGGAGGTTCGAGGGGGAGGCAAACGGATCCCAGAAGAGCTGGGCGTCGTAGTGGGTGTGTGGGTCTACGAAGCCGGGCGAGACGACCAAGCCGTTCGCGTCAATGGTGCGGGTCGCGGCCTCGTCGATCTTTCCGGTTGCCACGATCCGTCCGTTTCTCACTCCAACGTCGGCGCGAGCACCCTTTGAACCAGTGCCATCGACGACGGTTCCGCCTTGAACGAGTAGATCGAGCATAGAGGCCCAGATCCTAGCATTCCGTCCATGACCGCCAAGCGGGTTCGGCGGGGTGGAAAGGGCCAAACGCAGAACGGGCGCCCCAGCTTCTGGGGCGCCCGTTCGAGCAGGATCTTCGCTGCGCTACTTGCAGCTCGCTTCGTTCGCTCCCGCGAAGTCGATTACCCAGTAGTGCCCCAACGGGCCCCCGCACGCGTGGCCGATGCCGGCGACGGTGTAGAGCTTCTCCTTCATCAGAGCGTTGTGACCGGGCGAGCCCTTCCACATCTTGAAAGCTGCTTCGGCCGTTGAAGCCCAGCCCGTGATGATCTCGCCCATCCAGGTGTTCGGTACGCAGCCGTTCTTGTAGCCGGCCTTACACGCGCGCTCCCAGAACTCCGAGCCGTTCTTTCCTTTGTGCGCGTAGTAGTTCTTGTTGCGCATGTCGTTGGCGTGATCCTGTGCCGCCCGGTTGAGCGAGTTGCACGGAGTGATGTTGGGACCCTTGCGGTAGTTGTTGATCCGCGTGACGAGCTCGAGCTCCTGCGCGGAGAGCCCATGAGTCGAAGATCCATTGCCCGAGCACGAGGTGCCGCCCGCGCCGCCGCTCGTGCCGCCGGACTGGCAGAACGGATCGACGACGTTCTCGCAGCCGGCCGTCGGGTCACACGCGTCGTCCGTGCACGGATTGCCGTCGTCGCATTCGGAGTCGGTGAGGCAAGCCGGGCCCGCGACATTCTCGCAGGCGTCCAGACACGACTCGGTCTCCCCGACTTCTGCGAATCGCTGATTGGTTGGTTTACACTTGCCTGCGGTCTTGGTGACGCTGCACGACTCGTTGCCGTTCTTGGCCGTCTTGCAGCATGTCACCGCCTTGTTTTTCCGCGCGCACGTCGACTGTTTGGCGGCCTGCACCAGGTTATTGCGGCAGCGCCCGCGGATGACGCCGCTCTTGGCGGCATCGCCCGCGAAGTTTCGCGCGCAACGGACGAACGCCGAGCGCTCCTGGCGCCACTTCGCGGTCCTTGCGGGCTCGCATGGGCACGCCTGGGTCAGCGCGTCCCACGCGCCGGCCATCGCTGCGTCGTCACCCGTCTGGTTCCCGCATCGGGCTCCGTTTGCCGCGTCAGCCTCCGGCGCCAATATCAACAGCATGGCCGCAGCCAGTCCCGTGTAGACCTGGGACGAGTACCTTCCCATCCTCACATCAACCACCCTTCCTCTCGGCTTGTAGCGGCGCTCGCGCACCGGCTCCCCACCCCCGAGTAATAACCAAACATAGAGTACGGGAAAGTCCGATCAAGGAACTCCCGCCGACTTTGTTCTTCTTGTGTGAACCTTCGTCCGTCAGGGGCGACCGGTTGAGGCGCGAATCGGGATTATTCGCAGTGTTTTCAGAGGGGCGACCATTGCTCAAGGCGTCTCCGGTGTCGTTCGCATTGTCGCCCGGCAGAGGCTAGCAGGGATCTCATGCGGCCCGCCGTACGCCCCGCTGCCTCGCCTGTCGTGTCCGTATTTCTGGTGCTGGCTGTCGTCTTTTGGGGGGGGGCGTGTTCGAGGGACGAGGCGGCCGCTCCGGCCGCCGCGCTTTCGCCGATTCCAGCTCCATCGCCGGCTGCCACGGTGGCCCGTTCCTGGGCACACCCGGAGATCAAGGCCGAGATGTTGGCCGACCTCGCAACCAAGCGGAGCCCGTCAGACGGGGGTGGTCGGGCCTGGATCGAGGGCTTCGAGGCGGAAGGAGCGCGCCCGGTCGTCACCGCGAGCAAGCGGTCGCGCTTCCCTCTGGTCTATGAGGCCGGCCCACTCGGCGTGGCGAAGGGGGGGATGGTCTTCTTGCAGGTTTCCCCGTTCTGGGGCTGGGACACGCCGCAGATCGTCGAGCCGGCGGGGCCCGGGTACACTGCGGTCCGAACGGACGCCGAGGGCGTCACGCTCGTTCCCAAGACACTCGGCCCGCAGCTTCTGGGCATTGAGATTCAGGGGCGGCCTCTGGTCGCCGGCGAACGGATCCACATCGCGTACGGCGAAGGCGAAACGGGAGCCAAGGTCGACCGGTTCGCCGAGAGCGACTCGAAGCTCTGGGTGGCGGTGGATGGGGACGGCGACGGCGTGCGCAAGCTGATCGATCATTCTCCTGGCGTGGACGTGCGAGCGGGACCGCCGGGGGTTCTTCATCTGTCGTTGCCGGGCACTGCGCGGCCCGGCGAGAGGGTACCCCTCACCGTCGCGGTGCTCGATCGGGCCGGCAACATGGGTGCCCCGTTCCAAGGCGAGGTGCGGATCGAGGTCGAGGGCGACGCCGAGGGCCTCGACCTGCCTGAGAGCGTCGTCTTCACGCCGGACGACGATGGTCGCCGTACGATCGAGGTGCCGGTCCGCGAACCGGGGATCTTCCGCGTTCGGGGCAAGGCGGGCGGGGCCGGAGCGCTCCGGGCTCTCGAAGCCGAGAGCAATCCGATGCTGGTCGACGAGAGCCAACGTGCGACGCTCCTGTGGGGCGACCTGCAAGGGCACACGCAGCTGTCCGACGGCTCGGCGACCCCGTCGGAGTACTTCGAGTACGGGCGAGACGCGGCGGGGCTCGACTTCCTTGCGATCACCGACCACGACCATTGGGGACTCGAAGCTCTCGACGCCAACCCCGAGCTCTGGGACCAGACCGTGTCCGACGTCCGGCGCTTCGATGCGCCCGGGCGGTTCGTGGCGCTGCTCGGCTTCGAGTGGACCAACTGGGTGGAAGGCCACCGCCACGTCGTGCACTTCGGCGAAGACGAGGACGACCTGCGCGTCCTGAGCTCCCTCGCGGCCGACCTCGATACGCCGCCAAAGCTCTGGGATGCCCTGCGAGGGAAGCCCGTGCTGACGATCGCCCACCACTCGGCGGGAGGCCCGGTGCCGATCGATTGGACGATTCCACCGGATCCGGAGCTCGAGCCGGTCACGGAGATCGCGTCGGTTCACGGCAGCAGCGAAGCGCCGGATTCGCCGATGCCCATCTACAATCCGAAGCCCGGAAACTACGTGCGAGACGCACTCGAACTCGATTACCGTCTGGGTTTCACAGGTGGGAGTGACGGCCATGATGGACATCCCGGCCTGTCGCAGATCGCGGCAGGAAAGTCGGGCGTGGCCGCAGTCTGGACCGATGCCGCAGAGCCGCGCACGCGGGGCGCGCTTCTCGAGTCGCTACGGCAGCGGCGCACTTACGCAACGAACGGCCCGAGGATACTCGTGCAAGCATCATTCGCCGGCCGGCCGATGGGTTCGGACGTTCCAATCTCGGGCGAAGGCGAATCGCAGCGCCTCGCGTGGAACGTCGTGGGGACGAGGCCGATCGACCGCATCGACGTGATCCGCCGCGGTAAGCCGCACTCGTCGATTCCGGGCGACGGTAGGCGGGAGCTCTCTGGGGTTGCCGAGGTGCCAGCACTCGCCGAGGGCGAGTACCTCTACCTCCGTGTCGTTCAGGAAGGCGGCGGAGCCGCGTGGACGAGCCCCTTCTTCGGCGTCGCGGCGAAGTAGCGCTCCGCCCTCAAGCGTTCGCGGCGTGCCACCTGGGGACTGCTGCCGGGATGGCGCGTTCGAGTCCCCACCGGGTCGTCGGAAAGGCGAGCTCCCCCAGGGGAACGGCGTCGAGTCGGTAGAGAGCGACATCTTGGCTCTCGGGGCCCGGCCCGAAGGCCGCCTCCATCATGCGTGCCCCGAAAATGATCTCGACCACCCCGGCTTCGGGAGTCGAGTGGACGCCGATGAGGGAGTGAATCTGGATTCGAGCGCGCGCTTCTTCCCAACATTCGCGAATGGCGCCCTCTTCCGCGGTCTCGCCGCGCTCCAGGTGTCCCGCCGGATGCGTCAAGTAGCCAACCCGAGGCGGGATCGCGCGTCGGCAGAGCAGGATCTGGTCTTCGAAGGTCACGATCGCGCCGACGACCACCTTCGGGTTCTGGTAGTCGATGAAGCCGCAGTCGCCGCAGACGCGGCGCAACCGGTCGTCGCCGTCCGGAATCACGCGGCGAAAGTTCGAAGAGTCGGGTGCGGACATCGCCCCATCTTGCCGGCGCCGCGCAAGGTGGACAATTCAGAATCTCGACCCGTCGCTCAGGTCTCGTCGAGCAAGGCGAGGAACCGCTCGACATCGCAAAGGTCATCGAGAAGATGGTCGGGCTCGGCGGCTTCGAGTTCTTCTCGCGTCGAGAAACCGGCGGCAACCGCGACCGCCCTCGCCCCTATAGCGCGTGCGCACCGGACGTCGTTCGGGGTGTCGCCGATGACCCACAGGATCGCGTCGTCGCCTACGTGCGCGGCGAGCGCGTGCTCAGCCGCCCGCGCAACGTCGTTGCGGTCGTGGTGGTGGTCTCCGAAGCCGCCCGCGTCGAGGAAGAACGAGTCGAGCTCGAAGTGGGCCAGCTTCAGGCGAGCCGCTCTCTCGAAGTTCCCCGTGAGAACGGCGAGGACGACATCGGGACGACTCGCGAGCGCGTGCACGAGCTCTTTCGCGCCGGGCAGAACGCGGCCCGGGCGCTCCAGGAGCGTGTCGGGGAGATGCGTCAAGTAG
This sequence comes from Deltaproteobacteria bacterium, assembly GCA_029262355.1. GTDB lineage: Bacteria > Desulfobacterota > Binatia > UBA12015 > UBA12015 > VGTG01. The sequence continues at coordinate 46,349 of JAJCZO010000336.1, read as the reverse complement.
GCAGCAGCGTAACGCGCGAACCCTTCCTCGCTCGCCTCCAGTCCGTGGCTCGTGAGGGCGGCCGAGGCGATGGCCCGGTCGGTCCTGCCTGCGAAGCCGCCGTGGATGCGGGGATCCGGGATGCCGAACTCGGAGGCCAGCGCTCGGGTGAGTGCGACCCGGCCGGCGCCGTCCGCGTGTATGAGCGTGCCGTCGATGTCGAACAGGAGGAGATGCTGGGTCACGCTCCTAGCGTACGAGATCGGCTTCTCGGGTGCAGCCGCACGACGCGCACGGCCGCGCCCCCGTCGAGGCTCCTTGCCTTCTCCGATCGCCGTGCCAGAACCTCTCGAGTCATCGGGGTTGGGGTAGAATGGCAGCGATATCAGGAACTCGATCCGGCAACGCAAGGCGTCGGGTGCACATCGTCGGTTGTGAGCGCAGTGGCACGACGCTCCTGCTGGAGATGATGACGGCGGGTTTTGCCTTCGACGCGCGGTGCGAGCGCGAGCAGTCGTTGTTCGACCCCCCGCCGCCCGGCGCACGCACGTTCCTGAGCAAGAAGCCCCTCGACATCCTACGACTGGATTCGATTCTCCGGCGCGATGAGAACCTCTTCGTTCTCTACACGGTCCGTGACCCACGCTCGGTGGTCACGAGTCGCCACGCCGGCCGTCCCGACCACTACTTGAGTGACTTTGGAACGTGGAAGGCGTGCGAGGAGGCTGCGGACCGGCTCCGCGAACACGCTCGGTTCGTCTCCGTGCGCTTCGAGCGTCTGGTCGAGGAACCGGACCGCGTGCAGTCGGAGATCGCAGCGCGGCTCTCCTTCTTGTCGCCCACCGGATCGTTTGCGCGCTTTCACGACACCGCAGCGCCAACTGAAACAGGGGTCTTGGCCTTGGGGGGTGTCCGCCCCGCACAGACCGACCGCATCTCCGCGTGGCACGAGGACCTCGGTCGGCTGAAGGCGGAACTCGCAGGGAACCCGGACCTCCCGCGTCTGTTGGTCGAGCGTGGCTACGAGCCGGACGACGCGTGGCTCGGAGCGCTCGACGGCGTCGAACCGAGCGCGGGTCCCCGGCGCTCGCGGACTCCGGGTTGGCTCCGAGAGATCGACCGTACGTTGCGGTACGGCTGGAAGACCCGTCGGTACCTGGCTCGCTTGAGGTAGTTGCGCCCGGCGGTGCTGGGAGGCAGGGTTCCCTTCGTGTCGGCCAAGGAACACGTTCTCGGAATCGACGAGGGGACGACGGGAGTTCGAGCCGCCGTCGTGCACGCTAGTGGCACGGTCGCCGGAAGCGCGTACGTCGAGGTGGGACAGGCGTTTCCGCACCCCGGATGGGTCGAGCACGATCCCGGTGAGATCTGGCAACGCACCCGCGAAGTCATCGCGAAGGCGCTCGAGGCAGCCGGTCTCTCGCCGGGCGACCTGGCCGCCGTCGGGATCACGAATCAGCGCGGGTCGGGGGCGTTGTTCGACGAAGGCGGTCGGCCGCACGGGCCCATCATCGGTTGGCAGGACCAGCGCACGACGGCTCGGTGTGAGGAGCTTCTCGGCCACGGCATCTTCGTGATTCCGATGGCGGCCGCGTCGAAGTACGAGTGGCTCGTTCGCAACCACGGCGCCGACGTTCCGCGCGAGAAGCTTCGTGTAGGTACCGTGGATTCGTGGCTCGCGTTCTGTCTGTCGGGCGGTGGGGCTCACGCCTCGGATCACTCGAACCTCTCGGTAAGTGGCATCTACGATTTCATGAACGGAGGGTGGGACGAGCGCTGCGTGGAGGCTCTGGGCTTGGATTCGGCGTGGCTTCCCGAGCAGGTGCAGACCTCCGGCGTACTCGGTGAGACATCGGTCGAGGCCTTCGGTGCAGCGGTGCCGATCGCGTCCCTCTCGGGTGACCAGCATGCGTCGATGTACGCACTGGCGTGTCACCGGCAGGATGACCTCAAACTCACGCTGGGCACGTCGGGCATGCTCGATCGAAACGCGGGCACAGAGCTCGGTGCGCCGCCCGAGGGATCGTACCCGCTCGTCCTCTGGTCGTTGGATGGCATTCGGTCCTTCTGCTTCGAGGCCACCGTCATCACTGCGGGTGCGACCGCGCAGTGGCTGCGCGACGGGCTCGGCATCGTGTCCGACCTGACGGCTCTCGAGGGACTCGCGCGTTCTGTCGATTCGACCGACGGAGTGTGGGTCGTGCCGTCGCTGCAAGGCTTGGGCTCCCCGTACCTGGACACCGGAACACGGGCGCTCATCGGGGGTGTTTCTCGGGGCACCGGTCGAGCGCATTTGGCGCGAGCCGCGCTCGAAGGCGTCGCGTGGCGGTCTGCGGAAGCTCTCGTTGCACTGGCGGGTGGTTCCGCGCCATCCACGCTGCGCGTAGACGGGGGCGCGGCAGCGAACGGACTCCTTTTGGAGTTCCTCGCCGACGCGAGTGGCGCGGTCGTCGAGAGCCCCGCGATGCTCGACTCTGCGGTTCTCGGGGCGGCCTATCTCGCAGGACGCGCAACCGGTCTCTGGACCGATGCGGACGTCGCAGCGAGATGGTCTCCGGGCAGGACCTTCGAGCCGCGGATGGGTGCGGATGAACGCGCCACGCGCTGGGAAACCTGGGCGCGTCGCGTCGCTCTCGTGCGCGAGGCGGGTGCTTGAAGCCGTCGTCCGGCTCGCTCGTCATCCTCGATTGCGATGGCGTGTTGTTCGAGTCGTTCGAAGCGAACGTCGCGTTCTACAACGCCGTTCTCGAGCGTCTCGGTCAGCCCGAGCTCAACGAAGAAGGGCGCGGCCACGCGCACCGAATGGCGACGCCCCAGATCATGGAATGGCTCTTCGGAGAAGACCCGCAGCGACTGTCGGAGGCGATGACGGCCGCGTACGCGACCGACTACACGCCGTTTCTGGCACGTCTCGAGCCGGTGTCCGAGCTGTTCGAGACCCTACGGTGGCTGCGCGAACACTACCGGACGGCGATGGCGACGAACCGAGGCGCGACCATTCCGGACTTGCTGGCCCACTTCGAGCTCGCGCCGTTGTTCGAGATGGTGGTGGGCATTCGCGACGTGCCGCGTCCGAAGCCGGCGCCCGACATGTTGGTCCACTGCCTCGAAGGCCTCGGAGTGGAGGCGCACGCCGCCGTGTACGTCGGCGACTCGCCGGGTGACCTCGCCGCGGCGGAGGCGGCACGGATGCGCTTCATCGGCGTCGGTGGGTCCGTCGAACATCACACCCGGATCGAGGAGCTTCGCGCTCTCCCCGACCTACTGCCGACCTTGCCGCGGATCCTCTAGTCGTTGAACGCCCGAGCGATCTCGCGCCAACGCTCGGGGGCATCGTTCTTCGACGGGGGAAGGTAGAAGCTGAGGTGATCGAGGAGGCCGTCGTACTTCTTCTTGACCAGATCGGCGACGTCATCCCACCGCCCGGTGACGGCGAATGCCTCGATCATCTCTTGCGTGACGAGCTCGGACATCCCACCCCAATCGCCGGCGCGGGCCTTCTCGGTCAGGCGCGGACCGACCTCGCCCCATCCGTGTGTCTCCAGGATGGGCCGGTAGGGCGGTGTGGAGGCGTAGAAGGAGATCTGCTGACGCACCATTTGGCGGATCGGCTCTTGCTCTTCGGGCGTGTCGCCCGCGATGACGAAGACCGAACTCGTGAGTTTGCAGGCGCTCGCGGGCCGGCGGGCCTTGGCGGCCCCGGCGGCGATCCTCGGTTGGACGAATTCTCGAATGTACTTGACGGAGTTCAATGGGTGCACGTGGAACCCGTCGCAGAGCTCGCCCGCGAGGCGGCACATGTAGTCGTTTACGCCAGCGATGTAGATCGGAATGCTCGGGTGCTCGATCGGCTGGGGCTGGAAGAACGGCGTCATCAGTGTGAAGCGGTAGAACTTTCCTTCGAAGCTGGGCTTGGTGCCGTTCTGAAAGCAGTCCCACGCTGCGCGAATCATCTGGATCATCTCGCGTAGTCGGGGTCCCGGCGACTCCCACTTGATGCCAAACCGGCGTTCGTTGTGTCCTTTCACTTGAGTGCCGAGGCCGAGGATGAATCGACCGTCCGAGGCGGCCTGCAGATCCCACGCCGTCATGGCGTGAATCAGCGGACTGCGAGGGAACGCGACCGCAATCGCGGTCCCCAGCTTGATCCGCTCCGTGTGCTCGGCGGCGAGCAGCAGAGGCAGGTACGGGTCGTGGCCGGTCTCGGCGGACCACAGCGCATCGAATCCGGTCTCTTCTGCGGCGCGAGCAGCTGCGGGGACGTCCTTGAGCGAGGCGGCAAGTCCGGCATCGAGCTTCATACTCGTCCTCCTAACGCAGTGGCCCGTCGAGAAGAAGAGGAGGGTGCGAGTTGTGCGGATTACGCCGAGGGGATAGGCCAGCGCCTTGTTTGGGTCGTTGGAAGCCGAGGTCCGCGACGTTGGTCGGCGGGTACGGTCTCGCGTGCAGTGGATGCGGGGCAACGGGGCGGAGGCCGCCATGCTGTGGGCGTGGACGGTTCCCGGGTGGTCCACCAAGGACGAGCTGCGATCCTTGTATCGGGCGGCAGTGACGGCAGGCGGCCCGGGGGACATTGCTGAAGTTGGCTCGTGGAAGGGGCGCTCGACGATCCTTCTGGCCCGTGCTCTGAACGAGGCGGACGCGAGCGGCGCGAAGGTTTGGGCGATCGATCACCACGTCGGTAGCGACGAGGACCAACATCGAGAGCTCCTCGCCGCAGAAGGAAGCACGCTCGACGGGTTTCTCGCGAACATTGCGGCCGGCGGGGTTGAAGATCGAGTCGTGCCGCTGGTGATGTCGTCGGTTGATGGAGCGGCGGAGCTCGCTCGCCGAGGGGTTCTGCTGCGGATGGTTTTCATCGACGGAGCGCACGATGAAGCGTCGGTTCGTGCGGACATCCGGGCGTTCCTTCCCCTGGTGCGCGCCGGCGGTCTGATCGCGATGCACGACTGTGAGATCGAGGATGCAGACTTCCCAGGTGTGTGGCGCGCGTACCAGGCCGAGCTCGAAGACCGCGTCGACGTCGTGCAACACACCGACGCCCTTCTCGTCGTGCGGGTGAAGTAGCGCGCGCACTGTCGTCGGACCCGCGCGAACGGAGTACCCTGGTCTCATGCAGTCCACGATGGCTTTGGGCGAGTTCCTCGCGAAGTACCTGGAGCGTGCTGGGGTGTCCCAGATCTTTGGGATTCCCGGGGATCTGGTTCTGCGGCTGTTCGACCGGCTGGGCGAGCGTCACCAGAAGATGATCACGTTCTCGCACGAGCCGGCGGTTGGCTTCGCGGCCGATGGGTACGCGCGCGCGACCGGCTCGCTCGGGGTTGCTTGTGTCACCTACGGCGCCGGCGGGCACAACATGGTGAACAGCGTCGCCGGCTCCTACGCCGAACACGTTCCGATTCTGGTGGTGAGCGGTGGGCCCGGCGAGCAGGAGTACAAGCACGGGACATTGATTCACCATCAAGCGCGCGCCATCGAGTCGCAGCTTCGCATCTATCGGGAAGTGACCGTTGCTGCCGAGACGATCGATGATTTGCGGACTGCGGCCGAGAAGATCGACGAGGTCGTCCGGACACTCTGGCGTGAGCAGCGGCCGGGGTATCTCGAGATCCACCGGGACATGGTGGATGTGAAGATCAAGGTGCCCGCATCTCTTCGAAAGGCGGGTTCGCCGCTCGAGATGGAGCGGTCCAACGCGGCGAAGGTGAAGGAGGCCGCACGCGAGACGGCCGTGCGCCTCAATAAGGCGAAGAAGCCGCTCGTCTTCGTGGGCATCGAGACGTTTCGCTTCAAGGCGCAGAAGGAGGTGCTGGCTCTCTGTGAGCGCATTGGCGCCCCCGTGATGACGCCGATTCTCGCGAAGGGCGCCGTTCCGATGGACCACCCCCTGTACATGGGGGTCATCGGAACGCACAGCCCGAAGGCCGCGCGCAAACGCGTGGGCGACGCGGACCTGGTGCTCGAACTCGGTTGCTTGCCGACCGACCTCGGCTCGTTCCCCCGACCTCGGTCGGGCGATCGGTCGATTCGGGCACTCGACAAGCGCGTCGAGGTGAGCCTGCACTCGTACTCCGACGTTTCCTTGCGCGCGTTCGCTCGGGGGTTGCTCGACGAGAAGCTCAAGCGTCACAAGGAGGCGATCACCTACTACGACAACCTGCCGCCGGCGCCGAAGTGGCTTGCCAATTGGAAGGTGGACGGAAGGTCGACTGGCACGGCGACGGTGAAGGTCGGGGAGGCGCTTCACGTTCTGAACCACTTTCTCGAGGGCCGGCGTGACTTCGTTGTCGTGGCAGAGGCTGGCGACATGCTCTTTGCTGGGGCCGACGTTCGCGTGGGGGGCAACGCGGCGTACTTCGCGCAGGGGTTCTACGCCTCGATGGGTTTCGGTGTTCCGGGGGCGATGGGAATCGAGATCGGTACGGGGAAGAGGCCGATCGTTTTGTGCGGCGACGGGGCCTTCCAGATGACCGGCCCCGAGATTGCCCACGCCCCGAAGCATGGGATTCGCCCCATCATCCTTCTGATGAACAACGGTGGTTGGGGCATTTTTCGACCCGTCGTGAAGCGCCAGGCCATTCTCGAGATCCCGCCTTGGCCGTACGCGGAGCTCGCCCAGCTGTGGGGCGGCGAGGGAATGCGGGTCACCACCGGGCCGGATCTGCTCGCGGCGTTGGAGAAGGCTGAGAAGAGCGACCGATTCTGCCTGATCGAAGTCATGATCGGCCGGACCGACCTGTCCCCGCTCAGCCGGAAGTACATTCGTGCTTCGAGTCGTAGCTAGGACAATCACGGGCTTGGCGAGGGTGCGCCGTCCCCCTAGTATGGCGGGATTCGCGCACGGCGGCTTCCGGCGAGCGCCATGACAGACCGCAGGGAATCAATGAGCGAAAAATCGATCGGAAGACAGCTGCTCGACGCCCTCTTTCTCGGTGCGGTTCTGTGGGGCGGCGGAGCGGCCATCTTCGGTGCCGTCGAGGCGATGACCAACACCGCGATGGGACTCTACCTGCCCTTGGGCACGTGGATGTTCGCGATCAGCGTGTACGGAGTGCTCGGTTTCTTGGCTGGGCTCGACGCTGGTGTCGTGGCCTTCGTCTGGCGACGCATTCCGTTCCTGCCTCGCATCTCCGTCGGACCGTTCCTGAGTGCCCTGTTCCTCGGCGGCCTCTTCTTCGCGTTCATCGGGTTGCCGCTGAACGAGCGCGCATTGCCGGACCTCATCTCGGTGAAGGGATTGGTTGGGAACTCGATCTTCGGCGTCATTACCGCCGGTCTCACCCTCCTGCTCTACGTCGTTCTGAACACTCGTCGCGGTCCCGGTTGGATTGCCACGTTCCTGAATCTCGCGGTGTGGCTCGGCGTGCTCCTCGCCGTTGGCGATCACATCGATACCTTCATTCAGCCAATCTCCCTGTCGCTCAGCGGACTGACGCCATTTCTGGTTCTGCTCACCGTCTGCATCTGTCTGTACTTCGTCGTGCTTTGGGCGCTCCGGGCGCTCGTGATCGGCGCCGAAAATCTCGTCGCGCCAGTAATGGTGCTGGCCCTCGTGGTGCTCGTTGCTGGATCTCTGGTCTTGCGCCTCCATGCGGGCGGCTCGGCAGCGAGCGGTCCGGTGCCGACGGGCAAGCCCAACGTCTTGTGGCTGGTGATGGACACGACCCGCGCGGATCACTTGTCGGGCTACGGGTACGATCGGCCCACCTCGCCCGAGCTCGATGCGTTCGCGAACGAGGGTGTATTGTTCGAGGAGGTTCACGCCGAATCCTCGTGGACGATCCCGGGCCACTTCGTAATGGTCACGGGGCGGTTCGATGCCGCCCAGGAGAAGCTCCTTGGGGAAGAGTTCACTACTGCCGCGGAGGTGTTTCGCGAGGCGGGGTACGAGACCGGCGCCGTGCTCGGCAACATGTCGATCGGTCGTGGCTCGGGCTTCGAGCAGGGTTTTGATGAGACCGTGGATGGCCCCGTGCGCATCTTCTATCTCTCGGCATTCGAGAAGATCCCGGCGATCAAGATGCTGATGGCCACGGGGGTCGCGCCGGGGGATGCGATCCTGCGCCTCATGCATCGCAAGACGTTCCTTCAGAATGAGGCCGTCCGAGCGGGCCGAATCAACGCGGACGCCCTCGATTGGCTCGATGACCGCGACTCGGAGCGGCCCTTCTTCCTCTTCATCAACTACATGGACCCGCATGACGCCTACGATCCGCCCGACGAGTTTCGCGAGAAGTTCGCGTCGAACGCGGATCCCGAGCTCGGATTCGTGCGCTATCGCCGCGAGCTCGGCGGCACGATCAGTAGCAACCGCTTCGTGCGAGACGTCGCGCCGGAGTTCGACGAAGCGAAGTGGGACGAGATGCTCGATCTCTACGACGCAGAGATCGCCTATCTCGACGCGGAGATCGGGAAGCTCCTCACAGCTCTCGAGGAGCGCGGTCTGGCCGACGATACGATCGTGGTGGTCACCTCCGATCATGGAGAGCTCTTCGGCGAGCACGGCCTGGCGAACCACTTCAAGGCACTGACGCGCGAAGAGACCCACGTGCCACTGCTCGTGCGCTATCCAGGGCGAATCAAGAGCGGCACGCGCATCGCGACGCCGGCCCAGTTGCGGGATATTCTTCCCACGGTACTCGAGCTTGCGGAGGTTCCGGTTTCGTCCGAGATGGACGGAGACTCGCTCGTCGCGATCATCGACGGGAGCCAATCGGAGCTGCGTGGCGGTGAGACCGTCGGATTCCTCTACCGCCCGGTCGACAAGGAGTACCCGTTCACGGCACCGGGGCATCTACTGAGCATGCGCGACGAGGACTCGATGTATGTTTGGTCATCCACTGGGATGGGTAGCTACTTCGATCTCGAAGCGGACCCGGACGAGGACGACAATCTGCTCGGTTCTCATCCGGGTGAGGCGCGGGCGCAGCGTCGCTTCGAGGCCTGGCGCAGCGCAGCGGGATTCGACGACTTCGGCGGGAAGCAGAAGAAGGTCGACCGGTTGATGAAGGACAAGCTGAAGGCGCTCGGCTACGTGAACTGAGCGGCGATGCGGTGACTACCCGTTGTTGCCGCCGTACCCGTAGACCGACTGCTTGGAAGCATCTCGCCACTGCAACATCGCAGTGATGCTCGAGTCCAGCAGTGCACCCTGTGTCATGTAGAGATACATGCCAGCAGCCCCGAAGAAGATTCCGTACACGATTGTTTTCACGATCCGCTTCTTCCAGCGCGTCATGCGCTCCGGGCCCCTGACAAGCGTATCGGACACATCGTGTGAGGACTTGATGTTGTTCCGGTCGCGCACCAGCCATGTCAGACGCGCGGTGCACTACCCCTTCTTCTTGATTCGGTAGGCCGATGCGTCGATCGCGTACTCGGTGAGCTTGCCCTGGAGGTGTTGGCGATACATTCCCATCTCCTCTGCCGCCTTCGATATGTTGCCGCTGTGGCGTTCGAGAGCCTCTTCGATGAACTGACGCTCGAATCCCGCCACCACGCGCTGTTTGGCTTCCTTGAACGTGGTCGCCTGCGCGTCGTCCCCATCGGCGCCACTGCTACTGAGGGCGGCTATCGGACTGCTCGAGCCCATGGCGGCTGGAAGGTCGGCCGGTTCGATCTCCTCACCACCCGCGAGCACGACGGCCTGCTCGATCGCGTGCTCGAGTTCGCGAACGTTCCCCTTCCATTCATGGGCCAGGAGTGCGCGCATCGCTGCTCGCGAGAGGTCCTTCTTGGGGCGCTCGAGGCGGTCGGCGACCTTCTCCAGGAAGTGCGCGATGAGAAGCGGCATGTCGCCGGGGCGCTCATTGAGTGCCGGCAGGAGGATCGGAACCACGTTCAGGCGGTAAAACAGATCCTCGCGGAAGGTCCCCTCCTTGGCCTTCGCCTCGAGGTCCTGGTTGGTGGCCGCAATGACCCGGACGTCGACCTTGATCGTGCGGTTGCCGCCCACCCGTTCCAGCTCTTTCTCCTGGAGAACCCTCAGGATCTTTGCCTGCGTCTCTAAGGCCATATCGCCGATCTCGTCGAGGAAGAGCGTTCCGCCGTCGGCGATCTCGAACTTCCCCTCCTTGGTGGCGGTCGCGCCGGTGAAGGCGCCCTTCTCGTGACCGAAGAGCTCGCTCTCCACGAGTTCCCTGGAGAAGGCGGCGCAGTTGACCTTGATGAGGGCCTTGCTCCGTCGCGGGCTGTTGTAGTGGATCGCGTTCGCGACGAGCTCCTTGCCGGTGCCGCTCGGCCCGCGGACCAGCACGGTCAGATCGCTGTCGGCGACTCGGCGGATGACGTCGAAGACCCGCTGCATGCTCGGGCTCTTGCCGATCAGGTTCTCGAACCGATACGTGCTCTCCACTTGCTCGCGCAGGAGGCGGTTCTCGCGTTTGTCGGCCATCGTCTCGAGAACGCGTGCGACCTTCAGCTCGAGCTCGTCGTTGTCGAAGGGCTTCGGGACGTAGTCCGAGGCTCCGAGTTTCATGGCTTCGACGGCGGTCTTCTCAGACCCGTACGCGGTGATCATGATCACCGCGGTTTCGGGCGAGTGCTGTTTCACCCATTCGAGAAGGTCCATCCCGGACATCTTGCCCATGCTGAGGTCGGTGATGATGAGGTGGAAGACGCTGTGTTCGAGCTTCGCCACCGCCGCCTCCGCGGAGGGAGCGGTGTCGACTTCGTAGCCGCGTGCGTTCAGCAGGCGCGAAATGGCGATGCAGATCGCGCGTTCGTCATCGACGACCAGAATGGCTGGCTTCATGGTTTCCCCTTGCAGTGGTGGTGAGTGGTAGGTCCATCTCGAACCGGTTGCCCGACCCGTTGGCGGCGTCTGTGCGATGTGACTTCATCCGTCGCCCTCGGCCGTCGTGCGGGGTAGTTGGATGCGAAACCGCATGCCGCCGGCAGACCGGCGGCGTGCTTCGATGTGGCCGCCGTGGGCCTCGATGGTGCGCTTGGCAATCGCGAGTCCGAGGCCGGTCCCCTCGTGCTTCTTCGAGAAGAAGGGTTCGAAGAGGCGCTCCAGTGTAGCGTCGTCCACGCCCGGACCGTCATCGCTCACCTCGAGGGAGACCCGATCACTCCCGTTGCCCACCGCGATCGCGACCAGGCGCCCTGTATCGGATTGCGTCAAGGCGTCTCGGGCGTTCTCGACGAGGTTGATCAAGACCTGACGTAGCCTCTCGGGATCGCCCGGACCCCGCACTCCCGGTTCGACGGAGACCTCGAGCTCGACCCCGGAGGCGCGCAGGCTCGGTCTCATGTCGTCGGCGGTCGACCGGACGAGTTCCCCGAAGTCGATCGACGAGAGCTCGAAGTCGTCGCGACGTCCGAACTGCAAGAGGTCGGCGACTTGCCGTTCGATTCGCTCGAGCTCACCCAGGATGATCCCCAGCTCCTCTCGGTGAGGGCCGCCTTCGCGCGCGAGTTGCTGGGCCAGGCTTCGGGCGGCGGTGGCGGGATTGCGAATCTCGTGTGCGACCCGCGCGGTGAGCTCCCCGATCACGGCCAGCTTCTCGGTGTGAGCGAGCGATCGCTCGATGGAGACGGTGCGTGCGAGCAGGGCCGCGCCGTCCAGCAGGAGGCCCAGCTGATCGGCGAAGGCCTCGATGGCGCGGAGATCTTCCTCGCGGAGGCTCGCGCCGACCAGGTCGGTGGTGAGGAGCAGGTGCCCCCACAGACGCGTCGAGCCCTGGACGGCAACGACCGCGACGACACCGGCATCCATCCGGGCGTCGGCCAAGTCCTCCGGAAGCTCGGCGAGTTCTCCGCCGATCAGGGTTCGCGGCGGGAGCGTGTCGGCGGCCTCTCCTCGCGGCCAAAGCTTCGCCAGCTCCTCGACGTCGAAGCGCCCTTCTACGATTTGACCGCCGTCACGCAGCATCAGCGCCACACCCTCGATCTGGAGCACGGCTACGAGATCCGCCAGAGCGCGCTCGGTGCATGTCTTCGCGCCGAGCTCGGGCGAGAGGCGATGGAGTGCGCGTTGCAGAGCGGCCTGTTGGTCATGACTGCGGCCGAAGATCGTGCGATCCAGGAGCCGCCAGAGCCAAGGCTGCACGAACAAGAAGGAAGTCGAGAGTCCGACTGCGATCAGGAATACGAGTAGCGCCCCACGCGCCTCCGGTTCGGCCGCGGCCGTGGTGGCCCACGAGATGCCGATCCATGCCATCGACGCACCCACCGTTCCGAGGGTGGCGAGGCTGTCTCGAATCACTGCTCCGAGGTTCCGCACCGCGAAGGGCACGCCAACGATGGCCCCGAACAAGACCAGCGTCCACCCGAGCAACATTTGGTAGGAGACCCGGGCGCCCGCGACGAAGACGCCGAGGGCCAGCACCAGCAGTACGAGGGAGATGCGCAGGATGATCAGGTCGGGGCGCGACGCGGGTCCGAACGCGCCGGGTCGCCAGCCGGTGTTGCGTGCGCGCCAGGCCACGCGACGCAAGCTCAGGGCGAGCATCACGAACAGGTAGGTCCATGTCCCGATCCCGTACAGACCCACGAGGCCGACGTTGTCCGCAAGGCTGGGGATCGGCAGGAATGTGCTCGCGAAGATCAACAGCCCGAGAACCCCATAGTTGATCGTGAGCCAGGCACGTGACGGCGGACCGGGATCGCGCTGGAAGTACCAGCTCAGGTGATGGAACACGGCGACGCCGGTGAAGCCGGCGATGTCGTTCAGCAGATACAGGTACAGCAGGTTGGACGAGAGGCTCTCGGGTGCTTGGGGCAGAAGGGGAAAGAGCCCCGCGGTGAAGTAGACCTCGGTGACGGCCAGGCAGACGACCGGTTGTAAGCCGGAGATCGGTCTGCGCGAGCGCCCCGTTCGAAGCGTCTCGACGCATCCGTGAGTGATGACCATCCACAGAAGCATCACGAGGAAGCTCGCACCGGATAGTGCGAGCGCTGGGATCGGCCAGCCGGTCATGCGCTCCCCTTCGCCGCTTCGCCAGTGGGAAGGTCGACCACGAACGATACGCCGTCGCCGTCGTTGCTGGCCACCGCGATGTGCCCCCCGTGCGCCTCGATCGTTCGCTTCACGATTGCGAGGCCGAGGCCGGTGCCTTCTGACTTCGACGAGACGAAGGGCTCGAAAATCTGTTGGAGGGCGACCTCGGGGATTCCTGGTCCGTTGTCGCTCACGCGTAGGCGCGATCGATCCTTGCTGCTCTCGAGAGCAACCGCGATGCGTCGGTGCGGACCGTTGTCCGAGAGGGCATCGGCCGCGTTCTCGATCAGGTTGATCAGGACATGGCGTAGCTTCTCCCGGTCGGCGGAGATGACGAGTACGCCGGGGCCCGAGATGCTCACCTGGATGTCGGCGCTTTCGAGACGCCCTCGCAGCCGCGCGACCGTTTCCTGTACCAGCGAGGCGAGGTCGACCGGCTGGCGGTCGAGTTCGTCGCGGCGCGAGAATCGCAGGAGCTCGGCGACGTGGCTTTCTACCCGTTCGAGTTCCTCGACGATGATGCCGTGGGCTTCGTCGGCTCCGGGTTCGCTTGCGAGCTGTTGGGCGAGGCTGCGCGCGGCCGTGATTGGATTACGAATGTCGTGCACGACTCGGGCAGAGAGTTCGCCCATTGCGGCCAGCTTCTCGGAATGGGCGAGCGTTCGTTCCATCTCTACCGCGCGATCGAGAAGGCTCGCGGCGTCGAGGAGCACGGCGAGCTGGTCTGCGAAGATCTCCGCCGTAACGGTGCCCTCATCTCGATAGACGGTGGCGATTAGGTCAGTGCGAAGAAGCAGATGGCCCCACAGGCGGTTGGAGCCCCGTACGGCCACGATGCCGAGGATGTCTCGGTCGTTGAGGATCTCGCGCACCCGGCGCGGCAGGCCCGTTTGATCGTCGCCGAAGCGTGGACGATCCAAGAGGCCATCGGCGGCCGCGCCCTTTGGCCATTCGCGTGCGACGGCCTCGGCGTCGAGGTCTCCGACGCCGAGCGCACCCCCGTCCCGAAACACCAGCGCGACGCCGCGGAGATGCAGTACCCTTCGCAGCTCCTCGATGGCTCGAACCGTGCACTCACCCGGCCCGAGGTCGGGGGAGAGACTTCTAAGGAAGTGGGCCAGCTCTTCTCGGCGCAGTCGGCTGCGCCGAAAGACGATGCGTTCGATCACCGCGAGCAGTGCCGGCTGGCCTGGCCCAAGTGCGAGGAGGGTCAGGAGGATCGTTGCGAGTGGGGCGAGTAGGCGCAGGTCGACGGGAAGCTCGTCGCCCAGCCAGATTCCGGCGTATACCGCGAGGCCGACGGCCGAGAGGAGGCCGATCGCCGACAGGAGGCCCGAAAGGACGATGCCGAGGTTTCGCGCCACGAACGGTGCCGCGATGGCGAGACCGAGTACCGAACCGATGAGACTCAAGACAGGCCGATGCTCGGCCCAGCTGCCGGTCAGGTGAAGCGCGACCATGACGCCGACGCCGACGCTCGCGAAAGCGAGCGCCCAGAAATCAGAGCGCGACGCGGTGCCCATGAGGCCGGGGCGCCACTCCTCACGACTCGCGACCCGGCCGAGCCGCACGGCAGACAGGGTGGTCACGACGAGCACGTACGACCACTTCAGGGCTTCGCCAGCGGCCTGAAAACGAGGAAGCTCGTGAACGATCCCCTGAAGCGGGATCGCGCCGAGAACCACCGTCGCGGCAATGCTGTAGTTGACGATCAGCCATCGGCGCGAGGGACCCTCTTCGCGTACCGACAAGAGCTGAACGAGGTGAGCGAAGAGCGCCACGGCGACGAACGTGACGATGTCGGACACCCCATAGAGGCCGATCAACACCGGCGAGCCCGAGGCGTGAACGGAAGCCGGGATCAGTGCGAATACCGTCGAGACCGCAAAGACGAACGAGAGGCAGGCGCAGACGAGCGTTGCGACGAGGATGAGTGGCGCGAACGTTCCGCGTCGCAACGAGGTCTGGATGTTGGCCTGAACGATGATCCCAAAGATCAGGGATACGAGGAGGTTGATGGCCGCGCTGACGAGCGACAGAGGCTCGGGCATGTTCACAGAGTCTTCTCCGCCAGTCCCACGAAGCCGCGCCGGATGTCAGGCATTGTTCGCGATGGGGAGGCCGACGCGAAACGCCAGCCCAGATCCGGGGCCCGATTCTGCGTGGACCTGTCCGCCGTGGGCCTCGACGGTACGTTTTACGATCGCCAGGCCCAGGCCGGTGCCCTGGGTCTTGAGGGAGAAGAACGGCTCGAAGAGCTTTGGCAGGGAATCCTCAGAAACGCCGGGCCCGCTGTCCGAGACCGAAACCTCCGCGCTGCCGTTCTCACGCCCGACCCGCAGAGCGATGGTGCGTTCACCGCTCGTGTTCACGACCGCATCGATCGAGTTTTCGATTAGGTTGATGAGCACCTGGCGAATTTTCTCGCGGTCGACTTCGGCTACGATGCCGTCGGGCGCCTCGAGATCGAATCCGATTCCGGCACCCTCGAGGCGCAGATGGAACTGATCGACGGTCTCTCGCACGAGTGAGCCGAGGTCGACGGGCTCTGGGCGGAGCTCGTCGCGCCGCGCGAAGCGCAGTAGGGCCGCGATCTGTCGTTCGACCCGCTCGAGCTCGGTCAGGATGATCTCGGCATGCTCGGGGTTGTCGGGTGAGTCGGGTTCGGCGCAGAGGCTCTGCGCGAGGCTTCGTGCCGCCGTTACGGGGTTTCGAATCTCGTGTGCGATGCGCGCGGCAAGCTCCCCGATCGCGGAGAGTTTCTCTGCGTGGGCGAGCGAGCGCTCGACCGACACGGCGCGCTCCAACAACTCCGTCGAGTCGAGCACCAACGCAAGCTGATCGGTGAAGGCGTGAATGACGTCGCCATCCTCGTCGGTGATGACCGTGCCCAGAAGCCCGCTGGTCATGAACAGATGGCCCCATCGGCGGCGCGGGCTCGTGATGGGGAAGATCCCGACGACGTTGGCCCTCATGAGGGGCTCGCGCAGCTCTTTGGACAGCTCTCGCATCTCGAGCAAGCCGAGACCGGACACGTAGAGGGAATCTGCCGCGGAACCTTCTGGCCAGGCATTCCGGATCTCGCTGGTCTCGATGTTGCCTACGCGGACGACCGTTCGCTCGGGAGAAAGGAGCACGGCGGCACCCTTGGCCTCCATGACGATGATGAACTCGGCCAGCGCGCGACGCATGCATTCGACGGCACCGAGTTCCGGGGAGAGTGTGTGGAGCACTGCGTGTAGTTGGGACTCGCGCACTTTGCTTCGGCGGAAGCCGAGCCGATCGATGCAGCTACGGAGCCACCGTTGGCCTGGGCCGAGCACGACCAGCAGAAGGAGGAGAATCGACGCGGTGCCGACACGTTGGACGTCGTCGCTGGCGTGGGAGAGCAGAAACTGCCCGCCGAAGTATGTGGCGAACGTCGCACTGATCAGGCACGCGGCCACGAGGAAGGTACGGAGCACTTCGCCCAGCATGCGCATCGCGAACGGAATGGCGAGCAGCAGACCGAGCCCCGCGTTGCCCAACACGACCCAGAGGGTTTGCTTCCACGGGCAGACCTCCCCAAGCGAGTTGCCGTGTACGAGGACGCCGGCAACGAACAGACCAGCGGTGAAGATCAGGACGTCGGCGGTCCGTATCGAGCTCAGCCCAGCGTGCCCCCAGCCGCCGCGCCCGGAGACCCGCCAGCAGTACATGGTTGCCAACGCGACGTTCGCGAGGAGGAAGACCTCGTAGAAGATCTGATAGGCCAGCCAGGAGCTGTTCGCGAAGACCACCGCGGCGAGCCCCACCAGCGCCGCGGACCCGTAGACCGCGACGAGCCAGCCGGTGCTCGGCGGATCCTCGTCGTCGGGGAAGTAGCGCAGCAGGTGGCGGGCGCTGGCCGCGGCGAAGATCAGCGAGGTGTCGCGTGCCACGCCCAGCACACACAGGGAGAGCGGTGGCACGAGGCCGGCCGGCGTCGGGTAGAGCGCGGTCAGTCCGGAGAGGAAGTAGTGGACGCCCAGGCACCCGGTGACGAGCGGGAGTAGATCGTACAACCGGCTGTTCGGCCTGCGGGTTCGACGTATCCACCACGTACGCTCCGCGAGGATGGCCCAGACCAGTGCCGGAACGAGATAGATTGCCGCCGACATCCAGGAGAGGCCGACTGCGTCTGTGGGTATGCTGGTCATCGGGGCGTGCCGCTTCTTTCGCAAACGCCCTGCCACCACCAATCCGACCGCCGATGCGGACAGCCGTTGAATTCTCGGGAGAATTGCCGACTCGAAATGGCGAAGAGGGCTTCGGTGCCTAATCGCTTATGCAGCGGTCTGCAGTAAAGCGTTTTCGATTGCGGCGGGGTGCTTTTCTGTGCGGCCTGCGGTTCCAGGCCGGATTCGGGCCAGGCCGTCGGCACAAACCGCCCCGGCCGGTGCGGGGAGATGTACCGGCCGTGTCCGGCATCGTTCGCGCAGCGCACCTGCTTCGCCCCGGCCGGCAAGAAACCAGACGGGGCTCGGCCTTGGCGACGCATGGCGGAATACCGTCGGGTCGGGGGCGTCTCTCGGGGCGCAGCGAGCGGCTGGAGTCGACGGCGACCTGGCCTCGGTGGTGGTCACCGCCGATCGAGACGGGGTCGTGCCGGTGCTCGCGACCCTGGCGCGCAATTCGGCGAAGCTCTCAAGGAGAGCGACGGGAGCCTCCTCCTCCTACGAGGCCGCGGGGATGGAAGGCGGGCCGTGGTCGACGTCAGCGAGGACGGACCGGGAACTATTGGAGATTGACGATCCGCCGAGCGCGAGGTCCAGGTGAGGGGCGCCGACCGCTGTGGCCTTGGGGGGCATGGGCGGTCGGCGCACCCCGAGTTCGTGAACCGTGTCGGGTGAGGTTGCCGTCGAACCACATCGTCCCCACCCCCAGTTAGGGCTGCAGACGCATGGCGCGATCCGCGCGACCTCCACTCCGAAGGACGCGGACGAAGAGTGCAGTACGCAACCTTGGTGCCACATCGTTCGCCGGGGAAACCGGTGTGGCGTCGTCGGAACCAACGTCTGTTTGTCACCAGCGCGCGCCGCGGTGTCTCCGGCACGCGACGAGGTGGGTCAGGCCGAGCGCAGTCTATCCGAGGCTCCGGGCGCGCCTGCGGCATCTGCCTCGGGCCTAGCCAGTCTCGTCGGCGTGCGCCGGCGCGCCAGGCGACGCAGGGCGCGTCTCTGCCGGGCGAGCTGGTCTGCTTGTGAGCGTTTCATGTTCTTCATTGTGTGCCCATTCTCCCTCGAGGCAAGCCTGGTTTGACGAACATTGGGTGATGGTCGTGTGTCAGTTCGGCGACAATCCTCGCACCACATCGCAAAGCGTCTTTGGCACAGCTGCGGTGGCACTCGCGGGGACGACCCGCGCGAGCGCCCAGGGCCACGGGACAGACTCCTCGCGCGAGCACGTCTGTTTGGAGGCATGATCAGCCCGCCCGGTGTCACGGCGTTGGCCGTTACGATTCTCGTCGTGTGCGGTCTCGGGTGCGGCGACGCCGACGAGTGTACTCCGTCCGACCGTCGCTGCATCGAGAACGAAGCGGAGATCTGCTCCGACGACGGGCTCTGGGAGACCGTGCTCTCATGCACCTCTGGTACCGCCTGCTCGGTCGCCGGGAACATGTGCTTTGTGCACCGGGGCGATAGCCCGTGCTGCATATGGGCGCGAAGTGAAGGTTCGCGCGGCTTGGGGCCGCGTCCTCTCGCGCGGAGGCGGTCGACGATCGTTCTTGCACGCTTCATCCCGATCTCGATTGGCCGGTGGCGTGCGTCGCGAGCGACCTCGGCCCCCACTTCGCCGGCCTCACGCCGCAGCAGACAGAGGGACGCACGATCGGCCTGGAGCACCTCGCCGATGGGTAGCGTCAGCGGGTGCGGCACGCGCGACGGCAGAGCACGGAGCGTGTCGTCGGGGGTGAGCCGCAGAGTATGCGAAACCTCAGACGACTCGCGCGTGTCCGCGGAAGGCTTCGAGCCGGGCCGAGCGCGCGGCTGGTTGCTCGATGAGAGCAGGGCGGATAGACCTCGGCCGCGGTGGATTTCCTTGCGAAGATCGGCCGCCGCGGGATTCTCCAGACGTGCGCGCAGCTCCTCGCGACACTGCTCTGGCCCTGGCGCCAGCCCGCGCGAGCGGCCCCCGGCGCTGAACGTGCAGACGATCCGGCAGGGAGTCGCATGGATGCGCTCGCGCGCGTTGTGCTGCCGACAGCGCTCTCGGGCGATGAGCGCCGCCGCGTGGTCGCACGCTTCGCGGCCTGGGTCGAAGGGTTCGCACCCGGTGTGGAACTGATGGCGACCGAAGACACCGCCTTCCTCTCGGAATTGCCCTTCAGCCGCCAGATGCGATCGGCGCCGACCTCGCCGCGCACGAGATACGATGAGCAGCTCGATGCGCTCGACGAAGAGGCCCGAGAGCGCCACGGTGTTGCGTTCACGGCGCTCGGGAGCACCGAGTCCGACGCGATCGTACGAGAGCTCGTCGAGTCGGCGGTCGCGCGGCTGAAGCCTCACGATCTCAATCCGATCGGCGCCCCGGCGCTGTGGCTCGCCGGCCCCGCCGCCTTCGTGGGTACGCCTGCCGATCACGTGGCCATCGCCCTGATGGCGTTCTACTTCGGCTCTGCGGAGGGAGTGGGCCGGAGCCTCGAGCGGGTGGTCGATCCCCGCACGTGTCGCGGCTTCGACGGCATCGAGCGCCCGCCCCGGAGGCGAAGCGGGTGAGGCGGATCGAAAGCGAGGTGTGCGTCCTCGGAGCCGGCGTCGCGGGCGCGCTGGTCGCCGCGCGTCTTGCGGAGGCGGGGGTGGGATCGATCACGGTGGTGGATGCGGGACGCGCCGCCGATCCTCCGGCCCGTCGCCCGGATCGCGCAGCGCGGTGGTTGGACTACATGGAACGTCCTTGGCCCGGGGACCGGGTCGTTGGCCGTCCGCCGCCCGGCGACGCGGCAGGCGGCGCCGTGCAGAAGCCGACGATGTACGTTGGAGGACAAGCGACGCACTGGACGGCACAGACGCCGCGCTTCACGCCTGAGGACTTCCGCCTCCATTCTCTCTACGGCTACGGACGAGACTGGCCAATCTCGTACGAAGACCTGGAGCCGCATTACGACGAGGCCGAGCGGCGGCTCGGCGTATCGGGAGAGCCCGACGGAGGACCGCGCTCGGCGCCCTTTCCGATGCCGCCGATCCCCGAGAGCATGGATCTGCGCACCGTGCGCGACTGGGCCGGACGCGCCGGCATCGCGTTACACGCGGCACCGTACGCAAAGAACTCGCGACCCTACGACGGGCGCCCCGCCTGCGTGCGTTGCGACACCTGCTACGTTTGCCCGACCGGCGCCAAGTACTCGCCCGACTTCACGCTGCGCGCTCTAGCCCACGCGCGAAAGATCGAGCTGGTCGAACGCGTGGCCGTGCGCCGCTTGGAGATCGACTCCGGCCATCGCATCGCGCGGGCGGACGCCGTCGATGTCAAGACGGGAATGCCGGTGTCCCTCGAGAGCAGCTACTTCGTTCTGGCGACCGGCTTTCCCTTTGCGCCCCACCTGCTTGCACGGTCGGCGACGCCAGACTTCCCCCGTGGCCTCGCGAACTCGTCCGGGACGCTCGGGCGCTTCATCCAAGGGCACCCGGTGGTGATCGCGAACCTGACGATTCCCGATCAGATCTTCGGCTGGGTACACGAGCAGAACCGGCTCATGACACGTCGGTACATGCGGGAGCCGGTCGGAGCGGAGAACGTTCGGTTTGATCTGTCGGCCATGGCGGCGCCGCATCTGCCGCACCTGCGCAATCACGAGGGGGGCGTGCAGCTCGGAGACGAGGTGCTCGCGGATTGGCGAGTGCGCTCGACGCGCGGGCTGGTGCAGTTGAGAAGCCTGATCGACGTCTACTTTGGCGATCAAAGCCGGATCGTCGACGATCCCTCGTCCTTCTACCCTTGGGGCGATCCCATGCCGAAGACCGAGTATGTTTACGACGCGGCCCCAGAACGACGCCGCCGCGCTGGTGGACGCGAAGTTCGGAAACTCTTCGAAGCGATGACCAAGAAAGCGGGTGGCGAGGTACAGTTCTTTCACGGTCCCAGCGCGCACCCACATCGCGGTGGTGGTTGCCGCATGGGGGATGATGCCACCACGAGCGTGTGCGATCCCTTCGGGCGCGCACACGATCACGAGAATCTGTTCGTCGCGGGCGCCCCGTTGCTCGTCACGGGCGGTTGCACCAATGCGACCCTGACGTTCTGCGCCCTCGCGCTGCGAACGGCGGATCGCTTGGTCGCTGAGATGAAGCGGAATCGCTCGGAAAGTCCGGAGCTCGAGCCGGCTTGAGCTCAGCCTTTCGTGGTGTGAGCGAAGCGGGGCACGACCTCGGTCGCGAAGCGTCGCAGCGCTGCGAGGTCGTACGGCACCGGAAGCATCACGATGAATTCGTTCGCGCCAGCGTCGACGAAGCTCTGGATCCGAGCGGTGATTTGATCGGGTGTTCCCTGGAGGATCCAGTTGGTCTTCTTCGGGTCGCCGTCCGGTGCCGTCGTGGGCTCATCGGAGATCGAGCGGAGCTGAAGAACCTTCGACAAGCGTGACGGGCATTCGGTTCGGCCAGAAGCGGCGCACGCGTCTCGGATGATCTCGACCCGCTCGCGGAACCCGTCGGCCGTGACGTTGGGCGCGGCGTTCCAGCCATCGGCTAGACGACCGACCAGCGGCACGATCCACTGCTTGCCCTGCCCTCCGACGATCACGGGCGGCCGTGGGGTTCGTAGGTTGGGGGGCGCAAAGGGAGCGTCGTCGAGCGAGTAGTAGGTGCCGTCGAAGCTGTCACCGCCGCTCCAGAGTCGGGTGATGACTTCGAGCGATTCCTGCAGGCGTCGCGCGCGCTCGCGCGCGGAACCGAAGACGAAGCCGTACGCCTCATGCTCGCGACGGAACCATGCGGCCCCGAGTCCCAGAGCCAGCCGCCCGCCGCTCACGTGGTCGACGGTCGTCGCCATCTTCGCGAGCAGGGCCGGGTTGCGATAGGTGTTGCCGGACACGAGCACGCCGACCTCGACACGCGGGGTGATCGCACAGAGAGCAGCGAGTGTCGTCCAGGCTTCCAGGTGTGGATCGGTCTCGGGACCGGGTGCCGGAAGCAGGTGATCGTTCACCCAGGCGCTCGCGAAGCCGAGCGATTCGATCTCCTTCCAGGCGCTTCGTACGTCGGACCAAGCGGTTCGGTCCAACGGCGTCAGAACGCCGAAGCTCGGGCCCTCTGCGGATGCGGGGCTCGCCGCCGCGACGAGGCAGAGTAGGGCGGTGAGGATGGGACGGCTCTCGTTCCTCTTCGGCATCGGGCCCCTCTCGTGCACCGTCAGAGAGATCGCGTCAATGCCTTGTCGCTCCTCGACACCCGTCGCAGTGTCTCGCCTCCTCGAAAGCTTGCCGATTTTCCTGCTCCGCCGTTGCTTGGCGACAGGCTTCGATCGACGCTAACCCATCGGCGCGATCCCTCTGGCGGTACACGAGCGATGAGTGCCGTTCGCGGGAACCCCACCGTGCGCCTCCCCGGGGTACACATACGGCGCTCTGGGCTTGGTGAAGCATCGTCTCCTTCAGCTGTTTCTCCCATGCTCACGTTGGGCCCCGACCAGCGGAGCTGCACGGGTCCGTCGGGGGCGAAGACCGTCCCTCGCAGCGTCGCTTGCCAACGAGACGACTCGGCTGGAATGCGGACGCTCGCTTGCTCGCCGTCGGACCAGGTGCCGAAGGATTCTCCTTGGCTCCATCCGGGGCTCAGCAACGCGCCGCCGACCGTGCCCGAACGGGTCTCGATGTGGATCGATCCCTCGACGTGGTAGTGGCCGGAAGCGCAGCGCTCCCTGCGCCATCAGCTCGGCCGTGCGAAGGCCGGGGTCGTTGGCCTAGACCAAGCCCAGGTGAATCTTGCCTTCGGTGTGCCGTGACGCCCCCGACATCAAGGCGGACTCGGCCTCGAAAAAGTCGATGTCGACCCCTCGGAGCGAGAGCCTCCAAGGCGAGGCAAGCATCCTTGGATGCCGCCACCGAGTACGACTACGTGCACGAGCCGATCCTAGCAAAAGGAACGTGCGGCTCGAGAAGAACGGGTTTGTAGCGGTGGGGTTGGAACGGCTGTCCAAGGTTTGGCGGAGGAGGGATGGAGTCGAACCATCCGACCCCTCAATGAGGGGTCCTGCGGTTTTGAAGACCGTGCGGGACACCGGCCCCGATCCTCCTCCGTGAAGTGTGTTCAGTGAGTTAGCGTAGGTGGTCCGTCCCGGTCCACCTCGTGTGTGGGCACCAAAAGTTGCCCCCTCGCCGAGCTCAGCATCGAGAGTCATCAGGCTAGGATTGAAACTGAGAGCGTCCCGACTTCGTGCCTGACCAGACCGCCTCGCACCGAGGCGGTCTGGCCAGGACGAAACGATTCGTTCAGGGCCGTGCCCGTCGGCGGGGCTCAGCCGGCGAAGACCGAGGGGCGAAAAGCACCCGCGGGAAAGTCCACGGAGACATCCCCGTCGCAGAACCGTCGGGATGCTTCGCGGAACTTGCGTTGAAACTCCCAGTATCGACGGAGGTAAGCGCGGGTCGCATCCGCGAATCGATCGGCCCACACGATCATGCGCCGGCGGCCTTCGTACCACGGCGGTCGCGGGAGTTCCGAGCGATATTCCCTTGGCGTCGAGAGAATTCTGCGAACGCCGAGAACACGTTTGCCGGCGGCTTGTCGCTCGAGGGCGGCGGTCTTCGCAATCTCCGCGACGAGATCCGCTACGAACGAGCCGTACTCGTCGGCACTCATGTCGCGGCAAGAAGGCAGTTGCTCGAGAGCGACCGAGTACGGGATCTCGAAGTCGCGCCTCTGTACCAGTTTCGGTGTGACACAGGCGAGCTGCGCGTGCCGCGCCTTGCCGTAGCCCGTGCCATCGAACCACGTGCCCTTGCGTTCCTTTCCGGCGATCAGCTCCTTGGTGCAATGAACGCCTGGCCACTTGAGGGGATTGTCGACGAGGTGCTCCTTGGTGCTCTGGGCAAGGACGTACCGAAAGGCGCGGAGTTCGCTCTCGACCCCGATGAGAGCCGACGACTCGTAGCGCTGCCACATGCGATCAGGCCAATCGATGTGGTTGCCCCACCGGCGACTGATCTCGCGCTCGATGAACCCAATGAAGTCCGGCAGATCCTCCGGAGAACCCCGCACGATCAGGTGTGCGTGATTGGAGAGCCAGACGTGAGCGTAGAGCCGGACGTTGGGCCACCGCTCCTGGGCGCGCCCGATGACGCCGGCGATGATGCCGTTCAATACTCCACGCGGATCGGGGCGAAGGAGGAACCTACCCTGAAACGCGCGCAGGACGACATGATACATCACGGTTCGGTCGTGAAACCTGGCGTGCCTGACCCCGCCGAATGCATCTCGGAGTTCCTGCGTTGTTGGCATTGGACCGCGAATCACGAAGGAGACGAAATGCAGGTAGCGGGCCAAGCGTGAGAAGCCGAGATCGGGGATGAGTCGAGCTCGTACACGAACGGAACGTTTCGAGGTGAAGCGGTCTGATTCAGACCGGATGAAACGTTTCGTCTAGGGAAGGTTCCTCGTCTAGGGAAGGTTCCTGGCCATTCTGTTTCCGCTTGGGCATTCTGTTTCTGTTTCTGTTCCTGTTTTCTATTCTGTTTCTGTTCTTCCGGTCAGCTCCGAAAGAACGCCTCTGCCCCCCGACGGATGCGCCGGCAGGTCTCGTCGAACAGTTCGGCGTTCTCCTCGAGCAAAGTCATGCGAAAGCCGTCGTAAGGACTAGAGAAACCCGAGAGTGGGACCACGCAGACCCCCTCGCTGCCCATCAGCTCGTAGGCGAAGAGCTTGTCCCTGCGCAGTTCGTTGCTCGCCTCGAGGGAGTTCAGATAGTCGCGCACGTCGGCGTTGACGGCCGCAAGCTTCTCGGTCTTCGGGAAGCGCTCGGAGTCGAAGGTGACGGTCAAGTAGAATACGCCGTCGGGGACGACGGGGCGGAGAGTGTCGCACCCGGCGAAGATCTCGAGCGCTTGGTTCGCGCGCGATTGGTACTTGGCGATGCGCGTCGCCAGGAAGCCCGCGAACTCGGGGTGGCCGACGATCTTGGGGAAGACCACTTGGGGAAGCGTCGTCGAGCACACCTCGAGCATCTTGCTGATGACGATCGTATTGATGTAGCCGCGAAAGTTCTCGTCCCGGTCGGCGTTGTAGACCTCGATCCATCCGCAACGACTACCGGGCCAGGGAAGCTCCTTGCTCACTCCCTTCATGGAGATCGCTGGTACGTCTCCGACGATGTCGGCGAGGCGCACGATCATGGAGGGGTCGAACACGATGTTCTGATAGATCTCGTCGAAGATGAGAAAGCAGTGGTGCTCGCGCGCGATTCGCACGACGGCTTCGAGGTCCTCGCGCGGGTGGACCACGCCGAGCGGGTTGTTGGGGTTGATGACGAGAATGCCGACGATGTCCTCGCCCTCGCGGACGGCCCGCTCGAGCTGAGCCACGTCGATCCGCCCGTTGCGTGTGAGATCGAGCGGGTACGTCAGGTGATGGCCGCCATGGTGCATGGCCTCGGCGGTTGCGTGCGAGGGATAGGTCGGGTTCGGACCGATCACGCGTGCGTCGGTGGGGAGATTGGAGAAGATCTTGTTGATCGCCTCACCGAGCCCGTTGAAGAAGATGACGTCTTCGACGGTACAAATCTCATGGTTGCTGTAGTGCTGGAGGATGAACCGCCGCGCCTCGAGGTCGCCCTTGCTCGGCGCGTAGGCGTAAGTTTGATCCTCGTCGACGGCTTGCTGGACCACCTCCTTCATCCAGCTGGGCAGGCGCTCGCCTTTGGCCACGGGATCGCCGATGTTCTCCCAGATCATCGGCACGCCGCGCTTCACGATCTCGTTTGCGATCTCGACGATCTCGCGGATTTCGTACTGTAGGTGTTCGTCGCCTGCCTTGATGAGGTTTTTGCGCACCCGGGAGTATCGGGTCCGTGTGACGCAGTATCAACTCGGATCGTCTCTACGTTCGGCGAACTTCTGCGGGGGGCGCACGACCGGCGGTGCTCCGCTACCCTTCACGGATGGCCCGCAAGCTCCCCTCCGATGTCGAGCTCCTTCTCGGCCTGGACGATCCAGACGATGACGACGCGCTGCGGGCGCGGGTCGCTCGGGCCCTGGGGGTCGGATCGGGAAACCTTCCGCCGATTCGTCTGCTCAAGCGGTCGCTCGACGCACGACGAGGGCGGGTGCGCTTTCGACTCACCGTCGCCGTTGGCGATTCTGCCGGCGAGGGTGAGGGGCGCGCGACCGACGTCGTGTTGGGCGGCCGCCTGCCCCAGACGGTGGATGACCCGGGTCGGGTGGCGATCGTGGGCGCCGGGCCGGCCGGCCTCTGGTGTGCGTATGAGTTGGCGCGTGCCGGGATCGGATCGACGATCCTCGAGCGCGGCAAGCCCGTACGACCACGGCGCCGCGATCTCCGCGGGCTCACGGTGGAGGGACACGTCGATCCGGACAGCAACTACTGTTTCGGTGAGGGGGGCGCCGGCACCTACAGTGATGGCAAGCTCTACACCCGCTCCCACAAGCGTGGTGACGTTCGGGACGTCATCGAGGTGCTCGCTCTACATGGTGCCCCCGAGAGGGTTCTGACCGACGCCCGTCCCCACATCGGGTCCAATCGCCTACCGCAAGTGGTGACGGCGCTGCGCGAGCGACTCGAGGCGGTCGGCGTGCGGTTTCGCTTCGAGTCCCGTGTCTCCGACCTGCACGTGGACGGTGACCGGGTTCGGGGCGTCGAACTCGAAGGGGGCGAAGGGGTCGAGGCCGAAGCAGTGGTGCTCGCGGCCGGTCATTCCGCTCGTGATGTGCTCGAAGGGTTGGAGCGTCGTGGCCTGCCGCTCGAAGCGAAGGGTTTTGCCCTGGGCGTGCGCATCGAGCACCCGCAGCCGCTGATCAACTCGATCCAGTACGGGCGCGCGGCCGGCCACCCGCGGTTGCCGAGTGCGGCGTACCGACTGGCCCATGAGGTGGACGGCCGTGGCGTGTTCTCGTTCTGCATGTGCCCGGGTGGTTTCATCGTTCCGGCCGCGACCGAGCCCGATGGAGTGGTCGTGAACGGCATGAGCCTCTCGCGCCGGGATTCGCCGCACGCGAACTCGGGCTTGGTCGTGGCGGTTTCCCCCGAGGACGTCGAGGCCTCCGGGTTCACCGGCCCCCTTGGGGGGATCGCGCTGCAACGTGCCCTCGAGCGAGAAGCGGCCCGCATCGGAGGAGGCCGGCTCGTAGCGCCGGCCGTGCGCGTGACCGACTTCCTGGCCGGTCGATCCTCGAGCACCCTTCCGACATCGAGCTATCGTCCGGGCTTGCGGAGTGCCGACGTGGCGGAGCTTCTGAACGGAAGCGGGCTCGAGATTGCCGGGCGCATACGGGAGGCGCTGATGCGGTTCGATCGCCGTCTGAAGGGCTACGTCACCGAAGAGGCGGTACTCGTGGGAGTCGAGTCGCGTACGAGTTCGCCCGTTCGGGTCCCTCGCGACGCCGAGGGGCTCGAGAGCCCGCATCTCACCGGGCTCTACCCATGCGGCGAGGGCGCCGGCTACGCGGGAGGGATCGTGAGCGCGGCCCTCGACGGGGTGCGCGTGGGGCGAGCCGTCGCGGCCCGGCTCGGTCGCTGAGCGGAGCCCGAGAGCGCTTGCCAGACCCCACGCGCAAGATCGAGGCTCTTCATGCTTGACGGTCCGGGCTCTTCCCTCTAGCGTTCGAGCGGGCTCGGCCCGGGAGGGGTGCGAACATTCGCAAGACATGGAGTCTGAGTACGACTGGCGCTCTCGGTTGGCTCGCGCTGCTCGGTGTTGCTGCGTGCTCCGGCGCGGGGGGCGGTGAAGACGCAGCGGATTCGCCGGCACCCGTCCTCGGGCCGCCGCCGGCGGAGATGTCTGGATGCCGCGCACCACAGCGTCCACCGTCGCCCTACCAGTATCACCTCGAGCCCGTCGCGCCCGGGCTCGCGCTGGAGCTACCGACCGCAGCGCGTCCGGACCCGACGAACCCGGGTCGGTGGTGGGTTACGTTGCAGGACGGCCGGCTGGTGACATTCCTCGAGGACACGCCCTCGCTCGAGACCGTGGTCGATGTCTCGAACCGTCTCGTGCAGCACCGAAACTTCGAGGTCGGCCTCCTCGGCTTCGCGTTTCATCCGGAGTACCCGGCGCACCCATGGATCTACCTCTCGTACACCGGGCCGCCGGAGCAGTCCGACACCGAAGCGACCAGCTACGTCACCGCTCTTCGGGTCGACTCCGAGTCGCGACGCGGCGACCTCGAGAGCGAGATCGTGCTCTTCGCGATCCCCTTGCCGGGCGTCATGCACCACGGTGGCGCGCTCGAGTTCGGGCCGGACGGCAACCTCTACGTGAGTCTCGGCGACGGCAGCCGCAGTGAAAATTCCCAAGATCCTCAAACCCTCTTGGGATCTCTCCTGCGCGTCGACGTCGACGCAGGATCGCCCTACGTGGCTGCGGCGAACCCCTTCGAGGACGGAATTGGCGGTCGCCCGGAGGTCTTCGCCTGGGGTCTTCGGAACCTCTGGAAGTTCACGTTCGATCGCTGGACGGGTGAGATCTGGGGCGGCGACGTCGGTTCGGAAGATCGCGAAGAAGTGAACAAGATCGTGGCTGGCGGCAACTACGGTTGGCCGATTCGCGAGGGCAGTCTCTGCGTTCCGATCGGCACGGAGAGCTGCCCCGACGACCGGCTGATCGATCCGGTCGTCGAGTTCGACCACTCCGAAGGGGATGCCGTCATCAGCGGCTACGTGTACCGCGGTAGTGCCCTACCGTTGCTCTGGGGCAAGCTCCTGTACGCCGACTTCCGCGCTACCCGGCTATGGGCGCTCGACGTGGACAACGGTGCGCGGGCTCCGGAACTGCTGCTGGAGGAAGGGGAAGAGCTGACTTCGTTCGCCGAAGATCACGACGGAGAGGTCTACGTTCTGCTGCGATACGGCACGGGCAACCTCCGGCGTCTCGCGCGACAGGTGAGCGGCGCCGGCGACGATCTTCCGCGGGATCTCTCCGCGACCGGGTGCGTCGATGAGGCCGCCCCGACCCGCCCGGCCGCTCATCTCCTCGGGTACGAGGTGAACCTTCCGTTCTGGTCGGGCGACGGGAGAAAGAACCGCTGGCTTGCGCTTCCGGACGACCGCACGATCGAAGTTCGCGACGACGGGGACTTCGATCTGCCGGTCGGTACCGTCGCGATGAAGTCGTTTCGCATCGCCGGCCGACTCGTCGAGACGCGCCTCTTCATGCACCACCCAGATGGAGTTTGGGCCGGCTATTCGTACGTGTGGGACCAGGACCAGCGAGACGCACGTCTATTGCGCGGCGCCGATGAGCGCGGTGATGGTCCCGGCACGTGGGCGTTTCCGAGTCGCGCGGAATGCGTTCAGTGCCACACTGCGGCGGCGGGACGCACCCTGGGGCTCGAAGCAGCGCAACTGGCGCGCAAGGTCGTGGACCCGCGCACGGGTAACTCCGTCGATCAGATCGAATTGTGGCGCCGGCTCGGGCTGTTCTCGAATCCGGACGCGCCGGGTTTGGCGGTATCCCGCCCCCTCGCCGGGCCTGCCGACGACGCGGACGCGTCCTTCAATGCGGTGCAGGCCTACCTCCACGTCAACTGCTCGATCTGCCACCGCCCCGGGGGGCCCGGTCTGGGCAGCCTCGACTTGAGGCGTACGTCGTCCCTTTCAGAGATGGGCGTGTGCAACGCGGCGCCGCAGGTCGAAGGCCTCGACGTCCCGGGAGGTGCGCTCGTTCGACCGGGCGACCCCGAGGGGTCCGTGCTGCTCGCTCGGGTCGTGGATGAAGGCACGCGCCGCATGCCGCCGGTAGGGGAGGTCCGTGTGGACTACGGTGGCGCCGCGCTGATCCAGCGGTGGATCACCGCACTTCCGGACTGCCCCTAGCCCACCGACGATTGGTGCGCGGCCACGACATCTGCGATTTCTGTTCTCGTGAGGCTTGGGATCGCATTGAAGCGCACCGTCTCCTGGCTCGTGCTGGCTGCCCTGTCGGTGGCGCTGCTCGAGATCTCGTCGCTGGCAGCTCTCTTCGCTCTGAATGGCAACCACCTGGCGTGGGGGGACTACGCGAACGCGCGGCTCGACCGGATGGCCTGGCTCGGACGCTACCGCGAGGACCCCGAGAGCACCGGCATCGAGGGAAGCGCGCTTGCCGTCGGCCCCATCGTCGCTCACCCGTACATGGGATTCGTGCACGACCTGGACAACGTGAAGCAATCGTGGGGGCTGGAGTTCACGGAGCACGGCTGGGCGATTCCGCCGGGTTCCGAGCTTCGGCACGAAGGCTCCCCGTTCGTCATCGGAATCTTCGGCGGGTCCGTCGCCTGGCACTTCACGTTTCACGAGGGCCGTGCGCGGCTGCTCGCTCGGCTGCAGGAATCACCGCTCTTCGAGGACCGGGACATCATCTTCAAGAGCGTCTCGACCGGCGGCGTGAAGCAACCCCAGCAGCTCTCGTCGTTCAACTACTTGCTCACGGAGGGTGAGGAGTACGACCTCGTCATCAATCTCGATGGCTTCAACGAGATCGGCGTGGCCCACCGGCAGCACCGCGTGAACAAGGCGGCGCCGTCGTATCCGAGAAGCTGGGCGCAACTGATCGACAGAACACCCGACATCGTGACCAGTGCCAAGAACGGAGAGGTCTTCTTCCTGAAAACGGAACGAGGCCGACTCGCGAAGGTGTTCTCGGCCGCTCCGCTTCGGTGGAGCCCGACCGGGAATCTGATCTGGCTGGCATTGGACCGGTTCCTGGGATCGCGCATCTCTTCGGTCGAGGTCGAGCTGAATGGTCGACAGCCCGAGACCTGGACGTTTCGCGGGCAGGGGCCCGACCAAGAGTACTCCGAGGAGCAGGTACTGCTCCGACACCTGGCGGATACCTGGTTCAGGTCCTCGGTGCAGATGAACGCCGTCGCGGCTGCTTACGGAATCGACTACCATCACTTCCTCCAGCCCAACCAGTATCTACCCGGCTCGAAGCCCATGGGGTCGACCGAGCTGGCCCAGGCGTTCGATCGGGACTCGGTTTATCGGGAGCCCGTTGAGCTGGGATATCCCATGCTGGTCGACGGCATTCGCGAACTCAGGAGCCGGGGCGTCGATGCGCACGATCTAACGCAGATCTTCGCCGGTACGCAGGCTCAGGTCTACGCTGACAACTGCTGCCACCTGAATGCCCACGGCAACGAGATCATGGCAGACGCGATCGCCGAGCGGATCCTGCAACGAATCGACCGACGGGATTCTGGGGCGGTCGACACGGGCGGCCCCTGGGCGCTGCGAGCACCGTTGCCGGGTTGACGAACGGGCGACTCCACGAGACGCTCGGCGCGCCGATGCCTCGCAGTCTCCACGTCGACGAGTTCAACCACGACGAAGATGCCGTGGGGTACGATCTCGATGTACAGAACGAAGCCGATCCGGTTCGGGCCGGGTACGAGGAGCTCTTGACGTGGATGGCGGGCGAGTCGCACGTCACGGAGGAGTCCACCGTACTGGAGCTTGGATCGGGCACCGGGAACCTCACCGCGCGTCTCCGCCCTGCACGCGAGATCGTCTGCGTCGATGTCTCCAAAGCGATGATGCGCATCGCGCAGCACAAGCTCGGCGCACGCAACGACGTGCGCTGGGTGGAGAGCGATCTCTTGGAGTTCTTCGATGAGCCGGGGACGATGCTCGATGTCGTGGTGAGCTCGTATGCGATCCACCATCTGACCGCGCCAGAGCGCGCAACTCTGTTGGCTCACCTGGCGGTGCGAATGAACCCCGGTGGTTCCGTCATCGTCGGTGACCTCATGTTCGAGTCGCTCTCAGCACGTCGAGAGATCCTGCTGCGCTATGGCCAGACGGGCCGGAAGGAGCTCGTCGAGGGCATCGAAGAGGAGTTCTTCTGGGATCTGGAGACGGACCTCGCCGTACTGCGTGAGCTTGGCTTCGAGGTCGACGTTCGCCGCTTCTCCGAGCTGTCGTGGGGCCTCTCGGGCCGATCGCCGTAGTGCCCGCTCAGGTATGGCATTTGCGCGGTATGGACTCGCCTGGGCAATCGTGGCCTTTTGGGTGAGGCCATGGGTAGCTTCGAAGAGCTTCTCGAGAGTGCGGGATTTTTGCGGGACGATGTCGCCGTCGGCACGATCCTCGAAGCGGACCGGCCGGCTCCGGAAGACGTTGATCGGCTCTACGACGAGGTGGCCGAGGAAGCAGACGTCGATTCGGACGCTCTGATGCTCGAGTTCGCTCCGGTTGCCGGGAGGCGCGGAGCACTCAAGAAGATCAACGTCGCCGTTTGGTACGACGGAGATCTCACGTCGAAGGAGCGTCGGCGCGTTGCCGACGCTCTGCGCCGGCGATTCGGCGTGGCACGGCCGAAGCCGCGGCGCGCACCCCGCAAGAAGAAGCTGGTCCGCCAAGCGAGCTGAAACGAATCGCTCGTTGGCAGTGAAGCCCTTCGCTGCGCCCCCGTCGTCGCTGCGCCGTCGTTGTTGGATGTTTCGGGCGCGCGCGACGGCACGTCCCTCGCACTGAGTCTCTTCTCGCGATTCCGGGATCGCCCCGGAGTCACAACCGAAAGGAGCGAGGGAATGGGGAAGGCAGCGGTATTTCTATGCGCGCTCGGCACGGCGTGTGTTTCATGGGCGACTGTGGCGACTGGGCAGACGGCGCTCTCGCCGGGGGATCTGGCGTTCTCCGGGTATGGGTCGAGCGGGACGGATCAGTTCTCGTTCGTTCTGGCGCGTGATGTCGTCGCCGGGACGTCGATCACGTTTACCGATCGTGGTTGGCTGGAGGCCGGTGGGTTTCGCCCGGGCGAGGGTACGTTCGAACTCACCATGGGCGCTGACTACGCTTGCGGCGCAGAGTTCGTCGCGGTGATGTCACCGCTCGGGGTGTTCGATGCGAACGGACTTCCGGCCGGTACCACGGTGGGTGGCGGGCTCCAGCTTTCGACGTCGGGCGACCAGGTCTTCGCCTACCAGGGCCCGGAACCGACGTCGGTCAGCGAGGTCGGATTGTTGGCGGGAGTTCAGATGAACGGCGATTGGGATGCGGACGCGTCGAGCACGAACACGTCCACCCAACCGAGCAGCCTGTTCGGTGGCGTCCATAGCGTCGCGATCGCGGCCGAGACGAACAACGCGAGATACGATTGTAGTGTCGTCGCAGCGCCGGCGAGTCTTCTCAGCGTCGCGATTCACGATGAGGCGAGCTGGCTTCGAGACGACGCGGCGCCGTTCGAGCTGAGTCTCACGTGCGGCTTCTCCTGTGCGAGCGCGTGTACGGCTCCCGATGTCCCGATCCTTGCGGGCGACACGGTGATCCTTGCGGGGGAGAGCACGACTCTGTCGATTGACACGGGTTCGTTGGGCGACGCTACGCAATGGCAGTGGTACGTCGATGGCTGTGGCGTCACGAGCGTCGGCAATGGGGCTTCCCTGCCGGTGATGCCGAGCGGTACGCTCCAGCTCTTCGTCCGTGGTGAGGGCGGTTGTGTGACGGGGGGAGCGTGCGGGACGGTAACCGTGACGGTGGAACCGCTACCGCCTGCGCCCCAGACGAAAGGCCAGCAGAGGTGTCTCAACGCGATGATGGGCCAGCTCGCGGTCGTCGCTGGCATCCAGGGCAAAGAGGCTCTGAAGTGTGCGAAGGGTTACGCCAAGGCGAAGGTCGGTTCGGCGGAATCGTGCGTCAGAGACGATACGGCAGGTAAGGTGGCGAAGGCGAGGTCGAAGGTGACCGACCTTGCGGCGAAGAAATGTGTGGAGTCTCCGGACTTTGGGTTTGGGGGCGACACGATCCTGGCGGACGCTGCCGTGTCGGCTGCGACGGGGGCGTTCTCCGATCTCTTTCAGGTTGCGTTCGACGGAACCATCCTTCCGGACGCCGCCGATCGCTCCGCATCGCTTTGCCAGCTCGCCATCGCAGGCTCTGCGCAGAAGTGTCTGGCTGCGCGCCTGAAGGAGTTTGGTCGCTGCGTGAAGAAGGGGTTGAAGGACGGCTCGATTACCAGCGCCGCGGGGCTGGCGGCCTGCATGGGGATGGACCCGAAGGGCAAGATCGCATCGGCCTGCGACCTTGGCACCGCGGGCGACAAGAAGGTCGACGGG
The DNA here is from genome assembly GCA_029262355.1 of Deltaproteobacteria bacterium. Taxonomy (GTDB): domain Bacteria; phylum Desulfobacterota; class Binatia; order UBA12015; family UBA12015; genus VGTG01. Next base: position 12,207 of record JAJCZO010000336.1, on the reverse strand, counting down.
GTTCGTCGGAGTCTGGGGAAGCGCTGCCTCGCGGCCGAGGTCGTTCCGAGCACCGTTCTGCCGGCTTGCCCGGCTGGATCGGACGTGGAGTCTGCGCACGGTTGCCTCACGCCTCGGCTCGCCTGCCGGGCGTGCCTGGCGGCAGATTCCGTTGCCGGCCTCGGCGTGTCCTGTGACGATCTGGACGACGGCCAGCCCAACGGCAGCTGCGTGGGGTGAGGACGCGGGGCCGGGCCCTTGGCGGGCCCGGCCGCCTCCGCGCCAGCGAGGGGCATCGCCGCTCGCGCGAAGTGTTCTTCGATGGATGGACCTCGCGGGGAAGTGGGTTTGACTACGGTTGGGCGGTATTCCACGATCCCCGTGGAGCACGGGGCTGGATGGGGTGTGACACGCCGTGGGGCCCGCAGAAGTGTCCGAGGACCGACGGGTGACCACCAAGAAGAACAAGCCACCGAACAAGGAGCCGTTGCTTCGGATCGTGGGCCATCGGCTCTCCGATCTGCAGGTCCTATACTACCCGTTGGTTCGGGTGCTCGGTCGTCTGTGGTGCTTTTCCATGCACCACTTCGTGCGCTCTGACCGGCGCGGGCCGCTTTTCGACTACATCAAGCGCGAGCAGCCGTGTATCATCGCTTACTGGCACCAGGACTCGATGCCACTCCTGTTCGAGCTGATCCGCTACACCCGTGGCTACCCGTGCTCGGCGATGTTGAGTCGGGGGCGGATTGGCGATTTCTCCGCCAACTTGCTTGCGCCATGGCATTTTCGCTTCGCCCGCGGCTCGAATTCTGGTGGCGGGAAACAGGCGCTTCTCCAATTGACGCAGGATGCCCGCGACGACGGGCGTGCGCTCTTCTGTACCGTCGACGGATCACACGGCCCGGCGCGCCACGCGCGCTGGGGGGCGATCCACCTCGCTCGCGATACCGGGTTGCCGATCGTCCTCGCGCGAGCCTGGGGTACGAATCTGACGGTGTTCGAGAAGACCTGGATGAAGCTCGGCTTCCCGCGGCCCTGGGGGCGAGCCGTGTTTCTCAGTGAGGGTCCGATCCGCGTGCCGTCGAACGCGACGGACGACCAGATGGAAGCGATCCGGAGCGATCTCGAGAGTCGGCTCAATCGGATGGCCGACGCCTCGGTTGCCTACTTCGAGACGGGCAGCGAGGCGGCCACGCCCTACGGGTCCGAGGTCGTTGGAATGCACGAAGCGGAAGCCCGGCGCGTCGAGGCGGCGAGTGCTCCGCCGATCGGGGCGGTTGCCTGCGAGACCTTCCCGCCCGCCCGCTCGGCCTGACCGGGCCGCTCAGCGGCGCGGCCGGACGCGGAACAGTCGAAGCTCGATCGGTCCGGCACTCTCTCGCGCCACCGGTTCGAGCTGGAACCGGCGAGCGATCTCCTCGAATGCCGCCTTGCGGGCGGGGCGCAGAAGTTGTGCTGAGCTCACATAGAACAACGTGCTGCCGTCCTCTTCGACTCGGATCTCGGCTGGCCGGTCGACCGCGATGATCTCGACGTGGGCTCCCAAAAACGGCTCGGTCGATGCCCGGAGCATGTAGCAGCGGGTCGGGGCGGGGCGGTGGGCGAGGTTGGCCTCGAGGAAGTGATACTCGGCGATCTCGATCGGCCGATTGTACGAGGATCGTAGGAACGCTCGCGGGTCGTATGCGCGGTACTCGCCGCCGACACCCAGCAGAAGTCCGCCGATCATGATCATCAGGGCCGCTGAGGCTGCCATCGAGGCGCGCGGGGCGACGCGGGCGAGACACCATTGGACGACGTGGAGCCAGGCCACGATTCCGCTAGCGGTGAAGAAGACGACCGCGGGTAGCAGCACGACGTTGAATCGGAACATGTCGTGGCCGGCGTGTCGCGAGGCGAAATACGCGGGGTGCCCACTCTCTGGGTGGTACCCGAGATTCACGCCGTGCACGACGTAGATCGCGGAGTACGCCATGAGAAGGGCGCTCCAGGTGAGGCAGGCCATGCGACTCGAGCGCCACGACCCGACGACGCCTCCAGCCAGGAGGAGGAACGCGACTTTTCCGATCGAGAGGCTGCCTCCGATCCAGAACGCCAGATTGTTCCAGAACAGACCGGAGGGCCCGAGCTCACTCTTCCACCAGCCGGCCTGCTCCCCATGAAACGACAGCACACTCGGTAGATACGAACTGGCGCCGGCCACGACGGCGGCGAGGATCAAGAGCTCGCTGATCTTCGGACGGCGCATTCGATCCCGCTCCAGGAACGCGAGGCCCGCGAGGATGGGAACGAGAGCGAAGTTCTCGATGCGGGTCGTCAGCGCCGCAAACAGAGAGGCGGCGAAGGCGAGGAGCGATACGAGGCCAGGTCGGTGTAGCCACCGAGCGAAGGTTCCGACCGTCGAGACGATGAAGAGGAGCGACATCACCTCGATCGAGCTCGCTCCGGAGTGCTTGACGTGAAGGGGGTGCAGCATGAGGAGTGTCGCTGCGAGAACGGCGACGGTGCGTCCGACCGAGAGACTCCGGAGGCAACCGTACAGGGCGGCGACGGTGAGGCTTCCCGCCACGCTGGTGATCACGAAGGTGGTGTGCGTGGTGGCCCCGAACAGTCGGAAGCCCAGTGCGTAGATGTAGATCAGCATCGGTGGCTGATTCTGAAGTGAGAAGGTCCCGCTCGACGCGAGCTCGGCGGCGTACCGAAGATACAGGTACTCGTCGTTGTAGGTGTAGTGCGTCCACGGTGGCACCAGTGTGCGGACGAGTAGGGCCGCAGCGAACAGCGCTGCGGCGATCAGAAGGCCCTCCCTTGTCGAATCGAGCGGTGGGTTTTCCATCGCAACAGGGCTTCAGCCGATGTGGCCGATCAGGAGTTGCGACACGTAGACGAATGCGGCGCCACTGATCGCGAAGCCTGTGAGCCAGCGCGAGCCGCCCGCCTCGTGTGCGGCTGGCAGTAGGCTCGTGGCACCCAGGTATAGGAAGACACCAGCAAACCAGCCCAGGAGCAGGAACCGCAGGCCGGACGAGATATCCAGCAGCGGCGCGGCGAGCGCGCCGGCGAGCGGAGCGACCGCCGCGAAGAGAAGCATGCCGATGGTTGCTCGGTGGGTCTGCTGGGTGCCCTGCATCACGCCAGCCACGCTTACGCCGTCGGCGAACTTATGAAGCGTGATGCCCAGAGCGAGCGTCCATCCGAGGCCGGAATCGGCATCGAAGGCCTCACCGATCGCGATGCCGTCGATGAAGCTATGCACGGCCAGCCCGCCGGCAGCCCATAGGCCCGTCGGGTGTCCGTGGTGATGGTGCAGGACGTCGGGATGGGCGGCCTCCCGGTGCGGGAGGTTCTCCAGCACGTAGAAGACGAAGAATCCCACGACCGTCGAGAGCAGCAGGGAATGCGGGCCGTGGCCTCCGCCCGCTGCGAGTTCGAGCGCTTCGGGGATGAGGGCGAGCAGCGCCGTTCCGATCAGGGCACCCGCGCAGAAGGCGTACACCGCCCCGCGGTGCACCTGGGTGCGAAGTGCGATCAGCCCGCCGGCGAAAGTGATCGCGCCTGCGAGCCCAGTCACGAGGAGCCCCTGCATGGTCTAGGCGAGCCTGCTTGGGCTCGCCTGAGCAATCAAGGCTTTGCGGCCGGGCTTTTCAACCGTGGCGCGACCCTGCCGCGCCAGGCGCGATCAGCCCGCGTGGGCGGCGATGACATCGGCCGGAGCCTGGACGAGTTCGATCAGCACGCCCTCCCCGCCGATCGGCGCCTGCTCGTTCCCCTTGGGGTGGATGAAGCAGACGTCGTGCCCCGCCGCGCCTTTGCGGATGCCGCCGGGCGTAAAGCGCACGCCGGCGTCCTCGAGCCACGCGACGGCCTTCGCCAGATCGTCGACCCACAGGCCGATGTGGTTCAGGGCTGGATCGTGGACCTTGGGGCGCTTGTCTGGGTCGATGGGTTGCATGAGGTCGACTTCGACCTTGAAGGCACCGCTTCCGGTGACGGCAATGTCTTCATCAACGTTTTCTTTTTCACTGCGGAAGTTGCCGTGCAGGTCCAGGCCGAGCATGTCGATCCAGAGCTTGCGAAGATTATTCTTGTCGGTGCTCCCGACGGCGATCTGCTGGAGTCCGAGAATCGAAAAAGGTCGTTCCGACATGTCGGATACTCTCGCGAACGCCCGTCAGGCGCGCAAGCCCGACTCGAGCACCCAAGGCTTCGTCCGGGACGGCGGCAGAGAATCACCCGCCCCTCAACCCCACACCCGTTTATGCCACGCAGCTGCAGCACCTTCCCTGCGCGCCGTCCGGACGATTTCCCCGAGCTGTCCCCCACAACACATCCACCTCAACCGCCTCGGGAACGAATGTGCGTAGCTGCAACTCCGGTGCCACGGCGGGTTCGAAATGGCGTGCGTCGCGACCCCCCATGGCGCATAGCCAGTAGCGGGTTTCGGCGAGATATCGCCGGTTTGTGCTAAGGCTGCGCCATGGCGCGCCCTCCCCATCCAGAGCCGTGGGTTCCGCGCAGTCGCTTCCAAGAGATCGTCGCAGAGGCTTTGGATACGATTCCTCCCGAGCTTGCCCGACACCTCGAGAACGTTGCTGTCGTCGTAGAGGAGGAGCCAGATGAAGAGACCCTGCTCGATCTCGGTCTCGATCCTGAGCTCGACTCGCTCTACGGACTTTACGAGGGAACTCCGATCAACGAGCGGGACAGTCTTCATGCTGCCTTGCCCGACCGTATCGTGATCTACTATCTCCCGTTGTCTGAGGACTTCACGGACGAGTATCACCTTCGCCGTGAGATCCGACGCACCGTCGTACATGAGGTCGGCCATTTCTTTGGCTTCGACGACGCGCGTCTGGGAGAGATGGGCTACTGAGCTTCTCGATCGAAACCAGGGAAAACGACCTCGCGGAGCTCGGCAGGGCGGCGGTGGATGTGCTCGTGATCGGTGGCGGCATCACCGGAGCCGGGATCGTGCGCGACGCCGTGATGCGTGGCCTGCGCGTCGGCCTCGTGGAGCGTGGTGACTTCGCTTCGGGTACCTCCAGTCGCTCATCGAAGCTGATCCACGGCGGGCTTCGTTATCTTGCACAGGGCGACATTCCACTGGTCATGGAGGCGGCCCGGGAGCGTCGCTGCCTAACGGAAATCGCGCCGCATCTGGCCCTGAGCGCGCGGATGGTCGTGCCGGTTCGTGGTCGCACCACGGCGGGCCTTTTGAAGCTTCGCGCCGGGATGTGGAGCTTCGAGAAGATGGCCAAGGTCGAGGCTGAGGATCGCCACGAGATCTGGAGGACCGAGGAGCTGGTCTCGCATATCGCGGGCCTCGAGACAGAACGCCTGCAGGGCGCCGCAGTCTACACCGAGTACATCACGGACGACGCGAGGCTCACGTTGGAGACGCTCAAGTCGGCAAAGCGGCACGGCGCACTCTTGGCCAACTATGCACCGGCGGTGAGCATCGAAGAGATCGGGCGCGCCAGCTCGGGGAACGGCGGCAGTTCGTCGACGACAGGCCTGCGGGTGGGTGTGCGCGACGAGTTGTCGGGCAAGGAGCTACGGATCGAAGCGACGGTCGTCGTGAACGCGGCCGGGCCATGGGTGGACGAAGTCCGAAATCTCAGCGGCGGTGCGAAGCCCCGCATTCAACTCACGAAGGGCATCCATCTCGTGATTCCCCGGGAGCGTCTGCCGGTCGACGACATCGTCGTCGCCACCGCGGCAGATCGGCGGATGGCGTTCGTCGTCCCGCACGGTGACGTTGTCTGGATCGGGACGACCGATACGTTCTACCGGAAGCCGGAGGAACGACCGACCATCACGCGCGAGGACGTCGACTATCTTCTCGCCGCGGTCAATACGAACTGGCCTGAGGCGCGCATTGGCGACGACGATGTTCGGGGGGCGTGGGCGGGGGTCCGTCCGCTGGTCGCGCAGGAGGGGAAATCGCCGTCGGAGATCTCGCGACGCCACGAGATCCTGATCGAGCCCAACGGTCTCGTTTCGATCGGCGGAGGCAAGCTGACGACCTATCGCCAAATGGCAGAGCGTGTCGTCGACCAGGTCCTGGAGCGCCTCGATCGGACTGCGGACCCGTGTCGAACCGCGGATATCCCCCTCGTGGAGGACGGTGAGCCCGTCGCGATGGCGCGGACGACTCTCGGCGAGGACGACGTGAAAGTCGCACTCGAAGAGGAGTGCGCCCTGTCGGTCCCCGATGTTCTCGAGCGCCGAATACGCGCGAACCTGTTCGCCGCGGACAACGGGCTCTCGCACGTGGAGTCTGTCGCCGACGCGGTTGGCTCGCGTGCTGGCTGGAACGACCAGCGGCGTGACCGCGAGATCGCGGACTACCGCGCGCGCATCGCCGAGGATGTCGCATGGAGAGAGGGATCCCAATGAGAACGATCGAGCTCCTCGAGGAGCAGTTGCCCAGCGGTCGCGTCCGGCGTGACGCCGAGACACGCCGCGCGCACGCCCACGACTACTGGGCGTTCGAGGCCATACACGATGTGGCAGGCAATCCGACGGAGCCGCCTCCGGCAGTGGTCTTCCCAGAATCTACCGCGGAGGTCTCGAAGATCCTCGAGATTGCCGACGCGCAGCGGACGGCGATCGTCCCCTACGGTCTGGGGTCGGGGGTGTGCGGCGCCGTTCGCCCGGGCGGCGAAGCGTTGGTCGTCGATGTCTCACGCATGTCGGCCTTGCTCGATCTGAACGCCGAGGCAGGCACGGCACGGGTCCAGGCGGGTCTGAATGGTGCGGAATGCGAGCGGTTGCTCGACGAGCGCGGGTTCACGCTCGGGCACTTCCCGCAATCGATAGCCGTATCGACGGTAGGTGGTTGGATTGCCACGCGGGCATCGGGGCAGCTGTCTACGCGCTACGGCAACATCGAGGACCTCGTGCTCGCGCTTGAGGTCGTTCTTCCGGGTGGCCGGGTCGTGAACACGTTCCCGGCTCCGCGGGCGGCAACCGGGCCGGATCTGCGCGAGATCATCCTCGGCTCGGAGGGAACACTCGGTATCGTTACGGAGATCGGTCTGAAGCTGTCGCCAAAGCCGGCCTTCAAAGCCGGCTTCGCGGCTCGTTTGAAGTCCTGGGACGACGGGCTGGAGATCACGCGGGAGCTTCTCCAAACTGGGTGGCGTCCGGCAGTGCTGAGGCTGTACGATGGCTTGGAGGCGCAGCGGAACTTCAACGATTGGTTCCCGGAGCGTGAGCCCCTGCTGCTCGTGATGAACCAAGGTTCCGAGGTGATGCATGGTGCGCTGGACCTCGAGCTGGCCGCTGCACGACACGCCTGCGTGAGCCGCGGCGGCGAAGACCTGGGCGACGCGCCCCTTCAGCATTGGCTTGGCCAGCGCAATCACGTGCCGTCGTGGGACGATCTTTTGGGCAACGGCCTGGTCGTAGATACCATCGAGGTCTCGGCGACGTGGGACCGGGTTGGCGCGCTCTACGGCAAGGTCACCGAGGCGATCGCGTCTGTGCCGGGAGTTCTCGTCGCAAGTGGCCACACCTCACACGGCTATACGACCGGGGTGAACATCTACTTCACCTTCGTCGGTTCCTCGAAGGAAGAGAAGGACCAGGAGCGGCTCTACTCTGCCGCGTGGGCCGCCGCGATGGAAGCCACGATCGCGTGTGGTGGCAGCATTGCCCACCACCACGGCATTGGACGCATTCGGCGCGACTTCCTCCCGCGCGAGCTGGGTGACGCAGGGGTCGAAGTTCTGAGAAGTGTGAAGAAGGCGCTCGATCCCAATGGCATCATGAACCCCGGCGTTCAGCTCTAGCAGGCTGTTGAAAAGCTCCGGAGTGGAGACGGCTCCGGCGGGTTTCCGATCCTCTCGTGTCAGGCGCGGCGGACCGCCGAGAGTGGCACGACCTCCGCTTGCGGTGTTTCGATGTCTCCCTCGGGCAACATGAAGCGCCAGAAAACCATGCTGAATGCGCGCCCTTCGGTGTCGATCCAGTTGGAGACCCCGGGGTCTTGGTGCGCGATCACGATCCGGAAGGTGCCGTCGGATTCGAGCGTGGTCTGTTTTCGGTTCAGCGATACCTGGCGGTTTGCGTAGTCGAGGGTCTGCATGTGCCGGTTCCACAGCGAGACGTTCGCGCACCGGCATTCGGGCCACCGGCCGGTGATGACCAACGCTTCGGTGGGTTGCAGGAAGCACATCGTCTGGGAGTAGGCGGCGTCGGCCGCGGCGAGTGCGAACTCGCCCGGTTTGATCGGCTTCACGAACTGGTTGGGCGTGGTCGAGACGAACGGTGGTTGGTCGCGCGTGCTCGGAGCTCCCATCCCGAGAGTGCGTGAGTGGACGAGGTTGCGAACCTTGCGCAGGCCCTGCGCTACGGATTCGTCGTCGTAGGGCTTGGGCGGGGGCACATCGTCGAGCACCTCGATCGAGAGCGCGACTCCGGGGATGGTCATCGCGGCGCGACAGCCCTCCTCCTCGAAGTAATGCCGCGTCGTGAGCCGGTAGGCTTCGGCGGGCAGCGGTAGCCAGTTTCGATCGCGTGCCTCGCCGCCCAGATGCATCTCGAAGGAGCCGTCGGCCGCGACGTCGAACTGCGTATCGTTGATGACGCCGCAGGTTTGCCCGCCGAAGGAGCCGTCGCTGTTGCCGCCCTCGATCGTAATCGAGACGTACACCGCCCCGGACATGTTGCCTCGGACGCGGTAGCGAAGGCCGGGCCGAATCGCCGACTCATAGTAGACGGCGTCGGCGTTGTCGCCGGTGAACTTTCTCGTTGGCGTGACGATGCGCCGAAAGCTGGGGTGCGCGGGATCCTCTTCGAACCAAGAGACGAGACCGCCTTGAAGGAGATGGGCCACGGCACGCACACCTTCGGCGACGTCCTCGGCCGAGCCCATCATCCACTCCTCACCGAGGAATCGCTCGTCGATCTCTTTCAACGCATCGATCAGTTCGTGCAGAGCGGTGCGGCTCAGGCTCTCGATCATGGCGGGGTCCTCCCGTTGCGGGTGAGATCAGATTCCGATTTTTCCCAGCAGTACGATCGGGCCGGTTGGCTGAGGCATGCCGCCGGCCGGCTCGACGGTGACCGCGATCGCATCGGGCGTTCCGTCGCGCATGAGGGAGGGGTCGATGTGAGCGAGGGTCGCGCTGGCTTCGGCGTCGGTTGCGAGCAGGCCGGCCGAGATCTTCTCGTCGCCGCGGATCAACCACAGCTGGTAGTCCTTACCCGCCTGGGGTGCGAGAGCGCTCGAGACCACCATGGCCTCGCCCTCGGATCCGTTCATCAGTGCGCTCGCGCGGTAGGGAACGTCGCCCTGTGCCGCGAGCTGAATCAGGAGCGTCTCCGGCGCGCCCATGAGTCGCAGCGCTCGGTCGCGCTGGTCGAGAGAGACGCGGGCGTTCTGGAGGTCGTCGAGACACGTCTGCCACTCGCCGTCGACATCTCGGATCCGTGTTTCCAGGTCACGGCGGGTCGAGGCGATCTGCTCTTCGGCCGAGAGGCGAGCACCGTCCGCGGCAGCGAGTCGGCGCTCGAGGTCGGTGATCCGTAACTGATCGCTGCGCCAGGTGCTGAGCAATGCCAGGCCCGCGACCGTGGCCGCGATCGCAAGGCCCCATGCGAGACCTTCGCGCCAGCGCGAGCCACGTGCTTCTTCGACGCGGGTGACTCCGCCCGCGCGCTCCGTGTTCGACCCTTTGCTCCGGCTCGCTGGGCGTTCGGTCGCTGGGCCATCGCTGGCCGCTCCGGACCCCATTTCGTTTTCGATCGCAGCCCAGACGCGCTCGCTCGGTCTGTCGGCTGGTAGCGCCGCACCGATGAGGGCGGTCGCTTCGTATGCGCGACGCAGCTCGTCTTCGCAGCCCGCGTGCGGACCCGGCTGGGAGAGATGAGCCTCGCACGCACGACGCTCGTCGTCGGCCAGTGCGTCGAGTGCGAAGGCGGCCACGTTCTCTTTGAACTCGGAGCAGTTCACGAGAGGCCTCCCGCACCCGACGGCGCTAGCAGGGCGGCGAGCTTGCCCAGCCCCAGGCGAACGCGCGTTTTCACGGTGCCCAGAGGGTCGCCGAGCTCGGTCGCGATCTCCGCCTGCGAGAGGCCTCGAAAGTAGGCCAGCTCGAGCGCCCGGCGCTGCTCCGTCGGGAGCTCGGCCAGGGCATCGGCCACGTGGCGACGAAGTTCTGCATGTTCGGCCGCTTCGCTCGGGGAAGGCACGTGTTGAGCCGGGGGCTCCTGGCGGACAGAGGCAGTCGCTCGGTCGGCGGCGCTACGTGCGCGAAGTCGGTCGATCGCGCGCGACCGCGCGATCGTGACGATCCACGCCATCGCCCCGCCTCGTCGGGCGTCGAAGCGCCTCGCCTGCCGCCACACCTGTAGGAACGTCTCCTGGACCACGTCTTCGGCCTCTCCCCGATTCGTCAGCACGCCGATGGCAACGCTGAACGCACGCTGACTGCAGCGGTCGTAGAGTGACCGAAGTGCTTGCGGGTCACCCGCAGCTACCTGCGCAACCAGCGCGCCGTCGTCGGAATCTGGAGCCATGACATAACCGGGAGACACGCCTGGTGTGTCCCCTGTCCGAACAGAACCGTATGCCCGAACGCAATCGGCAACCTTCTATCCTGGGAAGCGAGAGCAAGGAAACACTCGCGCACGCGGATGGTCGTCACGTCCGGTACGGAGCGGCGGCGTCACTGGATCTCTGGCGCCGATCGTGCGTTGCGGCTCGTTAGGCGCGCAGAAGCTTTCCGGGAAGCGCGCCTGTGGCCTGCCCGTCCTCGAAGGTGACCTGGCCGGCCACCACAGTGGCCCGGTAGCCGTCGGCGTGCTGGATCAAGCGCCGTCCCGCCGCCGGTAGGTCGAAAACCATCTCGGGGGCGTGGAGGTGCAGGGCGTCGAGATCGATGACGTTCACGTCGGCCTTCTTTCCCGGGGTCAGAGTGCCACGGTCGTTCAGGCCGTATACGGAGGCCGTATTGCCCGTCTGAAGCCGGATCGCCTGCTCGAGTGGAATGCGTGGCCCCCGCGTCCGGTCGCGAACCCAATGCGTCAGCAAGAATGTCGGCATGCTGGCATCGCAGATGAGCCCACAGTGGGCGCCGCCGTCGGACAGGCCGATGACGCTCCTGGGATGCAGCATCATCTCGCGTAGTGCCTCGAAGTCGCAGTCGACGTAGTTCAGCAGCGGCGCAAAGAGCAGTTGCTTGCCGTCGTTCTCGAGCATCCAATCGAGGATGATCTCCTCGTGCGAGCGGCCTTCGCGCTCCGCCACCGCTGCGACGCTCGTCTCGGCGGGGGGCTCGTAGTTGGGGGGATTGCCGAGCGGGAAGATCTGGGACCAGTTGGAGAGCAGTCCCAACGCGACCGGGTCCTGAATCAGCGTCTTCTCCGAGAGAAGTTTGGCGCGTACGTCGGGGTTGCGGAGCTTTCGTACGCGCTCGTCGAGGGGGAGCGCGGACAGCTCGATGTAGGTCGGATGTGCGATCAGCGGATGGAACGAAGACTGCAGGCCGTAGAGCATACCGGTTGGACGACAGGGCACCTGAGGAACGATGCGCTCGCCCGCGCTCATCATCTCGGTGGCGCGATCAAGGGTCGCGCGGTAGCCCGTCGGGTTGGCCGGAGACTGTGCAAGCGCGAACGTGATCGGTCGACCCGTGTCTCTGCAGAACTTCCGGATCCACTCTTCGTCGGCGCCGCCGCCCATCGAATCCGAGACCATCTCGAAGACTCCGTGGCCGGCCTTGCCCAGCGCGTGTCCCAGCGCGAGCATCTCTTCCGGCTTCGAATACGTGCCCGGGACGAGGCCGTGCACCGAGCGATGGAGAATGGTCCGGGACGTGGTGAATCCGAAGGCGCCGGCAAGGAGCGCCTCGTGCGTGAGGTCGGCCATCTGCGAGATCTCGTCGTCGGTCACCTCGAGATCGTGCGCCCGCTCGCCGAGCACGTACGCGCGGATCGAGCAGTGCGGAACCTGCGCCGCCACGTCGAGCACACGCGGCATCTTGTCGAGCGCGTCGAGGTACTCAGGGAACGACTCCCACTGCCAGTCGATGCCTTCGTGCAGCGCAGTCCCCGGGATGTCTTCCACGCCTTCCATCAGCTCGATGAGGAAGCCCTGTTGCCCCGGACGAACGGGCGCGAAACCCACGCCGCAGTTGCCCATTACGACGGTGGTGACACCGTGCCAGCTCGACGGCGTCATCATGGGGTCCCACGTGACCTGGCCATCGTAGTGCGTGT
>JAJCZO010000335.1 GCA_029262355.1 Deltaproteobacteria bacterium | reverse complement strand
ATTCGCTCCGTGTATCGAATCGACAAATATTTCGACAGGGGGTCGCAATATTTGTCGATTGGTTACAAGGATCGATTGGCCGTGGCCGGAATCCAGGGGTCGGTCGGCAGCGTGGGCGACTCGTATGACAATGCCCTCGCTGAGACGGCGAACGGACTGTACAAGACCGAGGTGATCCACCCAAAGTCTCCGTGGGGCACCGCCGATCAGGTTGAGTTCGCGACGTTGGAATGGGTGGATTGGTTCAATAATCGACGGCTACTCCAGCCGATCGGTGACATCCCGCCGGCCGAGTTCGAGGCCAAGTACTACGAGGAACAAAACGCTCAGGCCGATGCGGCCTGACTCAGAGAGAAACGGCTCCAGAGAACCCGGGGTGATTCACATAATCAGGACTCGAGCCGTCTAGTGTCTCGATGCCACCGTTGTAATCATTGATGATGATGCGGGCGGTGAACCCGTCGGCGATGGGGGCTGCTCCACTGCCCATCTCAAACACGCTGTCTTCACCGCTGACGAACGTATCGACCGTAAGACCGGTGTTGGCGTGCGTGGCGAACCTCAGACCACTCTCGACCCGCAGGGTCATCAGGGGGTGAGGAACAACCGCATCGACGGTTACCACATGCACCGGGGCAACCAGCACCCGCGCTCCCGCCACGGGCGAATCGCCGCCCCAGGTCGCAGGATCGGTCCCGTCTCCGCTTTGCATTGAGATGTGCGTGGCATCTTCGATTCTCACCAGATCAAACACGGCCATATGCTCACGCATCATGGTCGGCGACATGTGGACCATCGCCTGGGCAACATGAATCACGCCAAGGAAGGCGATCATAATGAGTGCGACGAATACGACGCTGTACTTCTTCATCACCATGTCCATTCCCCAAGGGCAGTTGGAGTGCCCGTTATCCCCGAAAGAAGTGATATGAACGTTCCGCTTTACATGCACTCGCTACGACGATATCCGACGCTCTCGTTGAACTTGAAGATGCGCCGGCCAACCCCGTACCGTATTCATCCCGTGGAGGTGGCGAGCATCCCGCGATCTTACCGGTCATGAGGTGCGATGCCGGTGAGCCAGCCCTTCTGGGTTTTTCGCTCGGGCGATCGCGCCTCGCTCGCGGAGGTGCAAGTTCCCCACGCCAAGCTTCGCGCGGCGTTCCAGTCGAGCGATTTGGGCGCACGCCAACTCATGGCGTAGTACCCCACGATCTCGAATCGATGAGCGACGACGGACCGAATCCAGAGCACCACGGGGCCGAGACGAGCAGGCCGAACTGCCGCCTCGTCGAGATCGACGCAAGTCCCCCACCCAGGCTGCGCGCACCATTGCTTGGATCATCGTTTTCTCCCCCGGGCTTAGGCCCTGCTCCCCACGCCGATTATGCGGGTGCCGAAGCTGACGGAAGAGCGAGTCGGCGGCCGCGCAGCCGACTCCGAAGCACTTGCGGGGCGATCTTGGAGTCGCACGTCGGGGGATTGCCTCCGGAACGATGGGGCACCAATCTTCGGCTTGATGCTAGAGCCACATCCCGAATCAGGGCTGCATGCGCCGATCGCAGGCCTCAGCTACCCCGGCCCTGGTCGGTCAGCTCACGGACACATTCACGATGCGTGGGCCATGCGGCGTGCCAGCGACAGCCAGAGCGATCCCGTTCAACGCGCCCATCGTCGCACCTACCGGCACGGGCTTCGTCAGGCCCTACCCATCCGCCGAGAGCGTACCGCCTTCCTCGAGCGACCGCCGTCTGTAGACCACGCGGCCCCGTATCCGAGCCGCAACGGTGTAGTCTGTGCGAAGAGCCCTCGTGAGAAGCTCCCTTGCACGTGGCCGCACACCGAGATACTTCGCCGTCGCCCGCACCACGATGAACGCCGGCTTGGTTTCAAGTATCCGAGATACTTCCGTCTCCGGCGTCGATTGAGGCCCGAGCGCATGTCGCAACAAGAACGCCCGGCCAAGAACGGTGGGGTGAATGATCCGGCTGGGCGGTTCTGCATCCAGCAGCAAATACGCCAGATGATCGGTCGTCAGCCAGACATCTTCGCCCGCCTCCCCTTGTCGAGCTAGGTAGCTGGCGATGTCCACCGCCGGGCCGTGTACCATGGGCCGCCCCTCTGCCAAGCGGCCCCACATGCGTTCGTAGCGGACAAGCGCTGGGCGCAGCGGCATCACGAGACACAACGTAAGAACCGGCACCGCCACCAAGCGTGCCGGTGTTGAGAGCAGCGCATCGAGAAACAGACCTGCGAGCACAGCAAAGAACGGCGTGACCTGGATCAGGTAGTGCTGACGAATCGCGCCACTTTCTAGAATGGCGAGACTGGTACCGGCAAGAAACACCAGCAAGAGGGCACTTGCCCGTCGGCCTGCGTGCGACATCCCGCTCCACCGCCAGCCGAGGACTCCCAGCCCCGCAATCCCCCCAATCCACAGGAGCGCCTGCAATCCTGAATCCCAGCCACGGAGGTCGACGACAGCCTCGCCCATGTTGCTTACGTACGTCACGAACGCCTCGCCAACGCCGTCGTATGCTCGGGAGAACTCCAGATGCGCCAAGACTACCGACGACCACCAGACGCGGGCGTGCCCCTGGACGAGATACGGGAGCGCCGTCAAGCACACCACGAACGTGCCTCCCAACCCATAGGCACAGATGTGCAACGCGCCGCGCTTTCCCAACGGGCGTGAATCAACACTCACTACGTAGAGTCCGACGATCAGCGCGCAATACGCCAGGTTGATCCGAGTCATTCCCGCGAGCCCCATGAGCGCTCCGGCGACGAAGAAATCCGAGTAGGCAGCGCGGGCACGGATCAGCCACCAAAGCGCTCCGAGGAGCGGCAGTATCGCGAGGTGCTCGGTCATTGTTGCGTGCCCGGCACCGACCACGCTCCCGACAGTCACAAACAGCGTCCCGGCCAACACGCCTGCTCGATGACTCGCGACTTCTCGGCTGCAAGCGTAGACCAGCACGGCAGACGCGATCACGTACAACGCCCCACCGAGGCGAACCGCGACAACACCGCTCATGGGCAGTGAAAGAAACGCCGCGAACGGCAAGAACGCGAGCGGTGGCTTGATCTCCCAGGCCGCGACATACGGCAGATTTCCGGCTAGGAGAGAGCGTCCCACGAGCATGTACGTGCTCTCGTCCCAGTTGATGACGGCGGGGAACAGCGATGGCGCTCGCAAGAAAGCGGTGAGCGCAGTTAGGTAGAGAACCACGCCGACTGGCACAGCCAAGCGCGGCATCCCATGCCCACTCGTGACTGGGTCGACGAGGCTCTTATCCCGCTCGGTCTCCAAGATTTTTGACCCTCGAAGGCTGGTGTCACGAGGGGCTCCTCTCTGGTCAGCAAACGTATCGAGATACGTAGACGCCAGAACACAGCCTCATCTGACACGTGCCGCGACCGCCGGGCGGAGTTCGCGCTTCGCCAGTCTACTGGTACCGCGTGAGGGTAGACGGGCGCGCGCGTGCGGGAGTTCCTTCGGGCCGAGCCGAGCAGTCCCGGAGCTGCTCCCGTCTGGAACGCGACGAGTGCCTGAACCCGAACTGCGCGGAACGCACGCACGCGCGTCACGACCGGAGACAACCTGCGGTCCCGAGCCCGGGAGTTGTTCAGGAGTTGTCCAGAACGAAGAAACCCCCCGGTTTCCCGGAGGGTTTCAACCATGCGCCCTGAGAGATTCGAACTCCCGGCCTTCTGATCCGTAGTCAGACGCTCTATCCAGCTGAGCTAAGGGCGCGTAGGCAGGATCGAGGCATTTTCTCATGTAGATTCGCACATTTGTCAATATCTTTGGGCGTTCCTCGAACAGCGACATTCCAGCCCCGAGGAGCCCCGTCTCGCCGTTTTCAGGCACGAGTGTGCACTGAGTGTGCACTAGATCCATCGGTTGGCACCACCACCCCGAGGGTGCAGACTGCGCCCGAGGATGCCGGATCTCACGCGGTCGAACCTGAAGGCCCTGGAGGAGTCCCTTCGAGCCGAATACGAGGCCGAAGGGCTCTCCCCCACCGAGGCTGCCGTGCAGGCCCGCGAGGCGTGCACGCCAAAGACGACGTCCCGCTCGGGAACCAAGGTCATCGCTGGCCGCCAGCTTCTGGTCGCACAGGAGGCGGCCGACCATCTCGGCGTGAGCAAGTCGCGCTTCTACCAGATGGTGCGCGAGGACCAGGTCCCATCCGTCCGGCTCGGGGGTCGGATCTACCTCGACCTGGACGCGCTCGGCGAGTTGATCGCCAGGGCGACCTCCGATGTGAAGCCCGAAGAACCGAGACGTGGTCACGCACGACGACGCCCCGCAGCCAGCCTGGCGAAGTCCGGCACCACGCTCGACGACCTCTACCGTGAGGTGACCGGCAAGAAGGGGAAGAAGTAGTCCACCCGATCCCCAGCCAACGTACGCATCACCGCCCACGTGCACGCTCGCCCGAACGTCGTGTAGGCCGCGTTCGCATCGACATGAACTCGTGCACCTGGTCGATGTGGAATGCCCCGCAGGATGCGTTGTGGCGCGGGCAAGGGCCGCTCTCGTGGTGCACGCCGCTCTCGTTCATCACAGTATTGTCTACCCCGCCGATCTTGAACGAGCAGTCTCACGGAACGGCTCGGGGTAGGTGCGGCCGGTGTACGGCGGGCAGGCGCTCACACACAACTGCTGACCCGGATCCCACTGCGTGCCGGGTCCGCAGAGCAGCATCAGATCCGGGGCGGTTCAAGGCGTTTTGAGTTTCGGGGCCTACATCCCCGTCACGAGCAGGCCTACTAGGATGATCCCTGCCAGTGCGAGAAAACCCATGCCCGTCATGCCAGCAGCGAACTCCATCCCGCGATACCTCGGGTCTTCCTCTCCGAGGAAGTGGCAAGCCACGCGCAGACTCTGAGACAAGGTGAAGACGATTACGGCTGGACCGAAATCGCGAAGCACCACCTCCAGCGAGCCTCCGATTGGAATCCGGAAAACATAGGCCAGCGAGAACCCTGCCGCGACAACGACTTCCACGGTGTCCATGACAACCACCCATCGTGGCGGGTTCCACTTCGCATGCTCGCTCATTTCTCTGAGAGAACACGAATCTCTGGCTGGAATCCAGGTACGGCACGAGCGGGCGTTTCACCCCGAGTTGGCAGCAGTTCACGGACAGAAGGCGGAGGCCCGCTCGGGAACAGTGAGCCAGCAGCTGCGTCGCTACCATTTCTCCATGAGGAAGAGCACGAAGAAGAGCACTCCGGCTGCATTTTGAAGTAACTCGCCAGAGCGGGCCGTGGCCTGCTTGAGGCGCGAGTCTTCGTGCAGAGCGAAAGCGAGCAGCTTCAGACCTGACGACAACACCAGAGGAATGAACACCAGGCCATATGGCTGGAAGAAGTCCGATGACAGGCCCAGCCGCTCGGGAAAGAGCCAGAGGACGATCGCCCCGAGCCCTATGACCAGGTCGGTTAAGAGCGACCAGTTCGCGCCACCCGCCGCAACCGTGGACCTGTCTTCGGAACCGCCGATCCTCGGAATTTGGTTGATCCCTGATCATAGTGCAAGCCCCCAGCGCGTGATCAGGAGATCGGGTTGACTCCAGATTCGCGGGGCGGCGGCGTTCCACTTCGAGGTGCGCGAGGGCCTTTATCGCATACGAGGCGCACGCCCCAGCGGCTCGCCGGGTAGTCGTGGCCATCGTCGCCACCTGCGTCCGCTTACCTGATCGACCATCTCGTTGCGTCGCGAGTGACGCATCGGGAGAGGCCCCTCTCGTTGAGCGCGACCACCTCTCTCCACTCGGTGTGGAATTACCCTCGACGCAGTCACTCACGACGACGCCCAGAGTGCATTCCCGGCAGATCCCACCGCAGGAATAGAGCCGTAGACCCGGCTCAGAGAACGCACCGAACTGCTGCCCACTTTGACGGCCGTGGTAGGATCGGTCTTCACCGCCAGCCGTCTGAGTCGCTCCCTGTACTCGGCCAACCCAAGGCCACTCGAAGATTCCCCGTTGATCACGACCCACCGTGCCCGAGGAGCGCCTCGCGCTCGCCACCCTCTCTGCCAACGATGGTGAGACACCTCCCCCCGGTGGAAATTACAGTAGGGCGGTGGAAGGTAATGATCCATGGAG
>JAJCZO010000334.1 GCA_029262355.1 Deltaproteobacteria bacterium | reverse complement strand
TCGAGGGGCGGCAAGGCATTAACGCTATGTCGACGGCGGTGCACTAGTTGGAGCCAGCTCCCTGGTCCTGTCCTTCTGGGCTACGGACGACCTGCGGAAGAGGCGACAGCTCCCCCCGGTCGGCGATCTTCGGGACGAGTTCCTGGAGCGTCACGCCCCGCCGAGGAAGGCGGGGGCGCCCACACGGCCTAAACCAATTCCCAGCGCGATCCACTTCGTCGTTCGCCTCATTTTCGGAGACTGGTACAGTCCCCGCCGTGTCGAACCGCGCTCCCATGCGAATGGCCGCCATCGGGCTGGCCCATCCACACGTGCTCAGCATGGCCCGGTACCTGAACCTCGCCGGCGCCGAGATGGTCGCCTACGTCCCCGAGCCGGGCTGGATCGGAGACGTGTTCGCTAAGCAGTTTCCCGATGCGGATGCCCGGACGGAGCAGGCGGCGATTCTCGAGGACGACACGATCGCTCTCGTGCTCGGTGCCGGCATCCCAGACGAGCGCGCCGGAATCGGGATCGACGTGATGCGACACGGGAAGGACTACGTGTCGGACAAACCCGGCTTCACCGAGCCGGAGCAGCTCCAGCTCGCTCGCCGGGTGCAGGCCGAGACCAGCCGCCGCTTCGTGGTGTGGTTCTCGGAGCGCTTCGACAGCCGCGCGACCTCGCGCGCCGGCGAGCTGGTACGCGCCGGAGCGATCGGGCGGGTGATCCAGACGCTCGGGCTGGGGCCACACCGTCTGGGCGCACCAACGCGAGAGCCCTGGTTCTTCCAGAGAGCGCGCTACGGCGGCATTCTCACCGATCTGGCTTCGCATCAGATGGATCAGTTCCTTCATTTCACCGGCACCGATGCGCCCACCGTGGTGGCCGCGCGCGTCGCCAATCGAGCGCACCCCGAATACCCCGGCCTCCAGGATTTCGGAGAAGCGATGCTCGAGACCGAGGGTGCGAGCGGTTACACACGGGTCGACTGGTTCACACCCGACGGCCTGGCGAGCTGGGGGGACGGCCGGCTGCTCCTCATCGGTACGGAGGGGCAGATCGAGGTACGCAAGAACGTCGATCTGGCCGGTCGCGAAGGCGGCGACCATCTCTTCCTCGTCGACCGCGGAGGCACACGCCACATCGACTGCAGCCAGGACCCGCTTCCGTTCGCGGGCCTGCTCCTCGACGACGTCAGGCGGCGGACCGAGACCGCCGTGACGCAGGAGCACTGCTTTCTGGCTTCGGACCTCGCGCTGCGGGCTCAGGCGGCCGCGGAGGCGAACACGTGAGCAGAAAGCTGCGCGTCGGCGTCGTCGGTCTTGGGATCGGCCGCGCGCACGTCTGGTCGTACCAGCAGCTGCCCGAGCAGTTCGAGGTCGTCGCCGCCTGCGACACGGATGCGGACAAGACCGCGCACGTGCTGGAGCACCAGAACGTGTCGCGCGCGTGTGCTGATCTCGACGAGCTCCTCGCGATCGACGATCTCGACGTCGTCAGTCTCTGTACTCCTCCCCACCTGCATCTGGAGCAATGCCGCGCGGTGCTCGCGAGCGGCCGTCACGTCGTGTGCGAGAAGCCGCTCGTCGGCTCGCTTGCCGACGTCGATGCCCTCGTCGAGGCAGAACGAGCTGCAGCGGGGCGCTTGATGCCGATCTTTCAGTATCGCTTCGGCCAGGGCATCCAGAAGCTTCGACATCTCGTTGCGAGCGGCGTCGCGGGCAGGGCTTACCTCACCACAGTGGAGACCGCGTGGTCCCGGGGCGACGACTACTACGCCGCTCCGTGGCGCGGCCGTTGGGATACGGAACGTGGCGGAGTGTTGCTCTCGCACGCGACGCACGCGCACGACCTGCTCGAGTTCGTGCTCGGGCCGGTGGCAAGCGTGTTCGCGCGCACGACCACGCGGGTAAACCCCATTGAAACCGAAGACTGTGCGACGGCGACGGTGGAGATGGCCGATGGATCGCTCGCGACCCTGAGCGCAACCTTGGGATCGCACGTAGAGATCTCGCGCCTCCGTTTCTGCTTCGAGAACGTGACCGCGGAGAGCAGCCTCGCGCCCTATGCGCCGAGCTCCGAGCCGTGGACGTTCACGCCACGCGACGAGGCGGCCGGGCGGGCGATCGACGAGGCGCTGGCCGGGTTCGAGCCCGGCCCCGAAGCCTACGTCGGGCAGTTCGCTCGCTTCGCGGACGCGCTGGCCGCAGGCCACGAGCTCCCGGTCACCCTCGCCAGTGCCCGGGAGTCGCTCGAACTCGTGACCGCCCTCTACCACTCCAGCCAGACCGGCGAGCCGGTCCGATTGCCCCTCGGGGCGGATCACCCGGCGTACCGGAGCTGGCTGCCGAAGCCCTGAAACGAAGCGACCAAAGGACGAAACCGAAAGCTGGTGGCACCATGGCCGGTGTGTGGATAGGGTCGGCGAATGCGACTTCCCCGTCCGAGCAGGTCGTTCTCCCGGCCCATCGCGGCCCTCCTCTCCCTCGCGGTGTTGCTGACAGCGGGCTGTGGAGACACCAACCTCACACCCTCCGGCGGCAGCCAGACCGGCTTCGCGGAAGAGAGCTGGATGCGCGAGCGCCAGCTCGACTATCTGGGTTGGGCGACCGAGGACCTGAACACCACGAGCATCCTGAACGTGATCGCGCACATGGAGCGCGACCGGGTCGATCCGAACTACACGGCGCCCGTCGGCGCGGTGTCGCCCGATGCGTTCGAGAGGAGCTTCGAGAAGTTCGAGACGCTGCGCGACACGCGCGACTTCGACGGACTCTACCTTCTGAATCTCTGGCTCGACTATCGTGACCACCCGATGCTCGCCGACGGCACGGCCGAGCGGATCGAGCGGGCACTCGCCGACTTCAAGATGTGGTTCACCGAGCCAACGCCCGACGGGTTGATCGACGACTCCTACTACTGGACGGAGAACCACCAGGTCCTGTTCCACACCATCGAGTACCTGGTCGGTCAGGAGCTGCCCGACCGACCCCTCAGCACGGACCGTCGCCTGGGAGCCGAGCACAATGCGACCGCTCGCGAGCGACTCATGCGTTGGCTCGAGCACCGGTCCCGCTTCGGCTTCGCCGAGTGGCACTCGAACGTCTACTACCAAAAGGACCTGACGCCGCTTCTCACCCTGATCGAGTTCGCGGACGACGAGGAGCTGCGCACCCGCGCAGCCATGGTCCTCGATGTGCTCCTCTACGACATGGCGACGCACACCATGCGCGGCGCGTTCGGCGCAACGCACGGCCGCTCCTACAAGAAGGACAAGATGACCTCGCGCCACGACGATACGTGGGGTGGCGTGAAGTTCCTGTTCGAGACCACGGAGCTGCCGTACCAGTCGAGGGGACATCCCGACGCGATGCTGCTGGCGCGTTCGAAGCGCTATCGCATGCCCGAAGTGATCCGGCGCATCGCGCAGAGCTCCGAGTCGTATACCGAGCGCGAGCGCATGAGTCTGCCGATCGATCTCGACGGTCCGTTCGAGACTGACCCGGTGGCCCCCTACGGCCTCGACTTCGACGACGTCGAGAACCTCGACGCGTGGTGGGGCATCGGCGCGCTCACCGCCTGGCCCGTGGTACCGCTCACTCTCCGGGTCTTCGAGCAGTACGATCTGTGGAACACGCAGGCCTTCGAGGCCTTTCGGGATCTACGGGCGTTGACGGAGGCTCCTGAAATCGGTCAGCAGCTCTCGATCTCGGCGTACCCGTTCTTCGCGTTCGGCGTTCTCGACCAGGTGAATACGCTCACGCACCGGAACGCCGACTTCATGCTGTCCACTGCCGTGGATTACAACCCGGGTGCGTTCCGGTCGCAGATCCACACCTGGCAGCTCACGTTCGATCCGGACGCACTCGTGTTCACCAGCCATCCCTTCCGGCCCAATCCCGAGTCTCTGGACTGGAGCGACCGCGACAACGAGCAGGGCGGCTACTGGACCGGGGATGCGAGCGTTCCGCGCTCGGCCCAGCACGAGAACGTCGGTATTCACATCTACGCGCCCCAGTACGCGCGACGGACTCCGGCCCCATTCACCTTCTTCCGCTACGAGGAACTCACGCACGCGTTCGTTCCACAGGACCACATGGACCAGGTCGTCTCGGAGGGCGGCTGGACCTTCGCCCGCAAGGGGGACGGCTACGTGGGTCTATGGTCGTGGCGCCCCACCCGCTGGAAGGAATGGGACCCGGCGATCTACGCCAACAACGGCATGGAGAAGCCGTACGATCTCATCGCAGAAGGCGGTGCCGACAACGTCTGGATCGTCGAAGGCGGCCGCGCTTCGGACTGGGGCTCGTTCGAGGAGTTCCGTCGGGCCCTCACGGCCACGCCGATCGAGGTCGTCCCGCTCGGCGAGCGCGACCCGGACGGCATCTCGCCGGGCTTCGACGTGGTTTACCAGTCTCCGAGTCAGGGCCGGATGGAGTTCGGCTGGGAACGTCCGTTCATCGTCGCCGGAACCGAGGTACCTCTCTCGGACTTCCCGCGGATCGACGGACCGTTCGGCAGCATGGAATTCGACGGGAAGGAACTCGACCTCGCGTACGACGGCTTCGGCGTGGCACTCGACTTCGGCGCCGGGCGTCGCTCGGTGTCGGGCGCGCCCTAGAGGTACGGGAGGACGTGCTCGCGACGAGCGGTCTCGGCGTCATCGACGAGCCCGAGGCGAAGCGCACAGTCGAGGAGCAGGATTCGATCGGAACCGGGACGACGCGGCGCCCTCGGGTGGATCTCGTCTCCGCGAAGCCGGCCGCACATGTGCAGGAACTGCGCCGCCGCGTGCTTGTAGGCGGGGATCGGCGCGCGGAAGCCGACGTTTCCGAGGTGCTGTAGGGCATCGTCGCGCATCAGACTGCCCAGGTCCCCGCTCGCGAGAAGCCGATCACGCTCGGCGAAGCAGTCGGGCGCAAACGTCGCGAGGCCGAGGAGGTAGTCGCTGCCGTAGGCGACCATGTCGATCGCGAGGTCGTTCCCGGTGTAGACGCGGAAGTCGGGCCGGGCGCAATCGCGCGCTGCCAGGCGTTCGAACTCGGTCGCGCGATCGAGCGAGGAGTGCTTCGCGCCGAGAATCTGTGGGATCTCGACGATCCGGGCGAACGTCTCGGCGTCCCAGATCTCGCCGTGTGGCGCGAACAGCGGGGAGAGCTCGAAGCCGAGTGCGCCGGTCGCCGTGCTGCGGGCGACGTGCGCGTACACGGCGGCTTTCTCGCCCGGGCTCATGCCGTGCATCGCTCGGCATTGAACGATGACGGGCGTGGCTTCTCGTGCGTCGATCTGAGCGACGGCGCTCGCGTAGGCCGACTCCGAAGCCGCGCCCTCCTCTGCATAAGCGCCGGCGTAGAAGCGCACCCCCGAGCCGAGCGCTCGACGGGTCACGTCGAGGACCGCTGCTCGTTCCCTCGTCGTGAGAAGATCGCCGAAGCCCGTGTCCATGTTGACGGCGCAATCCAACCCGGCATCCCGGGTGCGTGTCACGTGGCGCTCGAAGCCCTCCCAATCCACATCCCCCGACGGCAGGTACGGCAGCAACACCGCGGCAATGCCGTGCACACGGCGCGGGGCGCATCGAGCGAACACGCTGGCCAACCCGCCGTTCAAGACTTCTCCTTCTTCAACGACCGGAGCGTCTCGCGCTCCGGTCGGCTCTTGTAGAAGGGATCGAGCGGGTAGCACCCCGACACGAGTCCGTTGCGCGGCGCCGTCGTGCAGTCGCTGAACGTGCGGCAGAGCTTCTTCCGGGCGAGTGGGCGCCCGGCCAGAACGTCCGCTGGCAGCTCCGGGTAGCTGAGGACCATCCGGCCAAGGCCCACCGCGTCGAACCAGCCGTCACGCAGGCACGCCTGCGCAACGTGCGGGACGTACTCCTGCAGATACGTCCATCCGGAAGACACGACCGTAGCCTCGGGCACCGCTCGCTTCAGATCGCGCGCCGCACCGAGCAAGCGCGCCACCCCGGCCAGCGGGTCCTCGGGAGGCTCGTAGCCGTCGCTCGGCGGGAACGACGCGGGACGCTGCAGGTGAGGGGCGTAGTAGGGGCTCGCCGCCGTGACGTTGATCCACGCCACGCCGAAGGTCGCGAGCAAGCGCACGAACTCGGTCGCCTCGCCGAGATCGATCCGGGCCGGGTCGCGCTCGTCCACTCCGAAACCGAAGCGATACGGAACTTCGTGAGCGTCGGGAACACCACGCCCGTCTTCGCCGGGCCCGTGCGGCACGTGGTCGAAGATCGACAATCGCACTCCAATGCGGAGCTCGGGCGCGGCCGCACGCACAGCCTCGAGAATCGCTCGACTGAGGGTCGCGCGCGCTTCGAGGGTCTCGCCGCCGAAGCGCCCCGCACGCCCACGAGCCGAGAGAAATTCGTGCAGCAGGTAGCCGTGGCAGTGCTTCACGTCGACGAAGGAGAAGCCGGCGTCGAGGGATAGGCGGGCCGCCCGCGCGAAGTCGTCCACCAGCCGGTCGAGGTCCCGATCGGAGAAGACACTCTCGTCTCCGTCGATGCCGACCCGTCGATCGAGCAGTGGATGGCGATAGGCGACGCGCGGCCGACTCGTTCCGTCGGGCCGGGACCAACGCCCGCTGTGCGTGAGCTGAAGTCCGACCACCGGCTCGGGTCGGCCCGACTCGCGAGCCGCCCCAAGAAGGTCCTCCCTCAGCGACGACAACGATTCGGCCGTGCCCTCGTCGATGACGAGCTGGTTCGGGTTGGCACGCCCGTCGCGCCGCACGGCCACTGCTTCGCCGCCCCAGACCCAGCCCGCACCCGAGCGGCCGAAATTCCGCCACCGTCGCCGGGTCAGCTCGCTGGGTCGACCGTCGGTGGTACCGTCCCAGCCCTCCATCGGCTGGATCGCGAATCTGTTTGGAGCTTCCAGCGGCCCCTCGGGACCCCCGCCGAGGTCGAGCGGCGCGGCCAGCGGCGAACGATCCGCGGGCCCCACGTGGTCGTCGCACGGGAGCTCCAGTCCGAGCGTATGCAATCGATCGCGCAAGGCAGCAGGCGTTCGGAGCGATGCGATGCGCGCGTAGCTCGACATGCGTCGGAGATACAGTAGGTACCAGGAGGAATCGAGGCGGGACAAAGAGAGACGAACCGGGAACCTTCCGGGGCAACATCTCGTCTCAAAGACGGATCACTACGCATCAGCGGACGAAACAGACCGTCACCGAGGAAGGTTCACGGTCGTTGTCGCCGTTGTTGTCGCCGTCCTCGGTCCGAAGGCGTCGTGTCCGGAAACCTAGCCCACGCGATTTCCGACACGTGTTGGCAGGACGCTGGCGCAAAGCGAGGCTACACCGGGTGGTTCGAGGCGTCGACGTTGCGCAGGTCGGGTGTGGCGGGCGATCTTGTTCGTCGATGCCCTCAGCCCCTGCACTGCAGTTCCTCCTTCTGACCTTCGCCGGGTGGTTGAATCGTCGACAACAGGGCGTCATCGCGTACCTGATCGAGGAGAACCGCGTGCTGCGCGAGCAGCTCGACAAGCAGCTCGGTGGCCGGTGCATCCGCTTCACCGATGATCAAGGCCGTCGCCTCGCGGCCAAGGGAAAGCTCCTCGGACGAGAGTTGTTGGATGAGTACGCGTGCCTAGTCACACCGGACACCATCCTCCGCTGGTATCGGAAGCTGATCGCCAAGAAGTACGACGGCAGCGCTCAGCGTGGGCCGGGTCGGCCTCGGAAGCCCCTGGAGACGGTTGCACTGGCCGTTCAACTTGCACGTAAGAACCCCGGCTGGGGCTACACGCGCATTCGTGACGTCATGCGCAGCCTGGGACACGAGATCGGCCGGACTACCGTCGCGTCGATCCTAGCCGACCACGGCATCGAGCCGTCGCCGGAGCGGGACAAGAAGACGTCGTGGAACACATTCCTGAAGTCTCATTGGGAGGTTCTCGCTGCCATGGACTTCTTCACCGTGGAAGTCGTGACGCTTGGCGGGCTCGTCCGATACTCGGTACTGTTCGTGACCGAGCTGAGCACGCGCAGGGTTCACATCGCCGGCATCACAAGCCAACCCAACGAGGCCTGGATGCGGAACATGGCGAGGCATCTCACCGACGGATTCGACGGGTTTCTGTTGGGGAAGAACTACCTCACCCTTGATCGAGACCCGCTCTTCACAAGGAGTTTTCGTGCGATCTTACGGGGGAGGGGCGTGGAGCCTCTTCGGTTGCCAGCGAGAAGCCCGAATCTGAAGGGCTACGCGGAGCGTTTCGTACTGTCGATCAAATCGGAGTGTCTCGACAAGATCGTGCCGCTGGGCGAACGGCACCTTCGGCACGCGATCAAGGAGTACGCCGAGCACTATCACCGGGAGCGCCATCATCAGGGGCTCGACAGCTCCATCATCACGCCCCAGGACCCGCCGGTGGCCGATGGACCGATCCGACATCGCGAGCGAGTCGGCGGAATCCTAAACCACTACTACCGCGAGGCAGCATGAGAACGCGGGCTGGGTTTCCGGACACGACGGGATGGCGGCGCCGTCAGCAGGGCGCCAGTCGCAGCGCGGCGAGGATGACGACGGCGTACCACTCGCAAGCTCTCGCCTTTCAACGCTGAGGCGGTGACCCGCCCCGTCCATTTCCCAAGCGAGGGTTTCTGGCGCACGCATGTCCCGAAACCAGGGGTTTGGGCACAGGGCGCTGGGTCGGTGGCCCCTCGGCGCCTTGGTCCGATCCTGCTACGAGTTTCGTTTCCGTCCCGACCGCGAACCTCTGCGCACTCGACCTTCCGCCCCGTTCAAGTAGCGGTAGAGAGTAGTCCGGCTGACTCCGAGCGTCGCGCAGATCTCACCGACCGGGATGTCGCCGGCGTTGTATAGCGCCGCGGCTTGGGCGATCCGATTCGCGTCGAGAGCCCTGGGGCGACCGCCTACCCGACCACGAGCGCGTGCTGACTCGATCCCCGCCAGCGTCCGTTCTCGGATGAGGTCACGCTCGAACTCGGCCAGTGAGGCGAAGACGTGGAAGATGAGCTTGCCGACACCCGACGTGGTGTCGATGCTCTCCTGGAGGCTGCGGAACCCGATTCGCTGCGCCTTGAGATCGCCGACGAGTGCCACGAGGTGGGCCAGCGATCGCCCGAGACGATCGAGCTTCCAGACGACCAGAGAATCGCCCTCGCGCAGGTGGTCAATGGCTCGTTCAAGACCGTTCCGGTCGGTCGCCGAGCCGCTCGCCTTGTCCGTGTAGATCTTCTCGCAGCCGGCCTGGGCCAGTGCATCCTTCTGGAGATCGAGGCTCTGTTCGACGGTCGAGACGCGGGCGTATCCGATCAGCATGGCGGGGCTCCTTTCGAGAAAGGCCCCCCGATATCAGCCGTGGTCGATCGCCCGCCTGCCCCGCCCTACGAGGAGACGCGATCGGGCAGGCTCGTCGGCCCGTGTCTCAAAACCCACCCCTGTTGGGAATTTCCGTCGGCAGGGGAGCGGCCCGCCGAATCGACGACAGGCAGGGCTTCAGAAGAGATCTCCCGCTCGCGAGGAAGGAGGCCCGGCATGAAAACATACTGCCTTCTCTACCTTAGTTTCTGTGCTTTGCATGCACCGGGGAGGTCAGGGGAGGATCGCGCTCGAGCGGTGCAGCCCAGCGCGCGTTGAGTGGATGCCCTACTGGCCGTTTACAGCGGCGACGACGCCGCCACCATTCGTGACGGAGAGCGAGACGCGAGCATTTTTCTTCCCACCTTTGGTGACCTCGACCACGCAGTGCCGTGCCGAGCCGTTCGCTGTAACGAGATTAGTACTCGCGTTCGGGAGGATCGAATCCACGATCGGCCCAGCCGCGATGTTGCCATTGAAATCGTAGATTGTGATTCCGATATCGATCGTCTTCTTCGCAGATGCGTTGACGACACGGCATCTCATGAACTCGCCACTCACCGGCACGAGGCCCGGAGTTACGATCCGGGGCACCGCGACCGCGGGCGTAGCGAACGAGAGGAAGAGGGCGGCGGCGGTCAACGCAGGTGCGAGTCTCGTCAGCATGAGGTTCCCCTTTGAGCGGATATCTCCCAGATGGACCGGGCTCATTCCGGTCTCGAAACCGGATACCCCACCCGGAGGATCCGAAGCAAGGTTCTTCTCCAGGCCACTAGGCCGTCGCGAGGCCCGTCGGGCCGAGCGCCTCGTCGACTTCGCGGTAACCGATCCCGGTGACCCCAAACCGAGGGGTTCTGGGGCATCCGCCGCAAGTCCACGAAAACCGGCCAGAATGGGTCGCCCGTGTTTCAAAACCCGTCCCGAAATCAACGTCCGCTTTCTCCCCGGCTTCCTAGCTTTCGGGACACCTCCAGCGGGTCGCTCCCGTGGTGTTTGCACCGATCTCGTGGGAACGCTCCTCACGCGGCCTCGCAGCCTTCCCGTTCCACACAGACCCCTTCTCGGAGGGCCACCCCGAGCCGGACCAGGGGCACGAGAGGGGGGGCGTTCACGCGCCGCAACTGGCGGTCGGCCACCCTACCCCATCGAGGATCGTCAGCGACTCGATGCGTGCCCGTTCGTCTTTCGTCGAGAGGGCAAACCTGGTCACTTCTCGCACGTACGCTTCCGAGTTCCGCTTCACCCGGCCCGCGCCTTCACACGGCCTCTCGGCGAGCAATGGTTCGCTTCCAGAACGGCGCGATTCCGAGCTTCTCCGTCATCTGAGATTCCCTCCGGCTCGCGATGATGCGGGAAGCGGTCGGTCCGGACAATGACGCGCGGCGGAGCAGCCCTTGACACTGGCTGCCTCGCAACCGAGAAGGAAATCATGGCCGCCGCAGTCGATCCGGTGAAGAGCGACATCCGCATTTTCGCGGTCTCCAAGTCTCGAGAATCCGAAAGGGCAGCGGAAAGGGACAGCTCAAGGGGCGATTCAGCGATTCACCTTGAGGAAAGCCACCATCGGTTCCTTCTCAGAATTCGGATGCCAGCCGCTTCGCACTGAGACCTCGAGTTTAAAGCGCGGCGGCTGACCTGACTCCTGCGACGTTATCTCGAACGCCTTCGGTATCAGGTTCATCACTGCCCGCATGGCAGAGGTGCGGAACATCTCCGACAACTCGCTCCGGCCCTCTGGCTTTGCCTTGTACTCGTCCGGAAGCTGGACTAGGAGCGCACGTGTGGCGACCTCGAGAGTCTTCTTATGACGCTCTCGAAACATATTCCGCACGTCGTCGATGAACTGAAGCGCCTCCTTCTGTGGCCTCCCGTGCAAGTGGGAGTCGAGGATTGCGAGAGCAAGCTCGTGAAACCGGTTCCTCTCGAGGCTGCGGTGTCCAGTATTCGAACCACCCGATGCAAACCATGTGACGTAGTCACCCTCCGCTGGCACGACGCTCAGATACGTAGGCGTGAAACACTCCGCGACTTGCTTCCAGAGAACTTCGTACGCTCGTCGGGATCCGCTCTGCCCAAGGCCGACGAGTGCGACGTGGTTACCAGAACCCTCAAAATCGGAGCAGTACCGGTTCAGCGCAGCCTCAGAGACCAGTGGGCCACGCACTGGCTCCGTAATCTCTTCGTAGTCATAGAGTCTACTCGACCTGCAGTGACATTCATACGGGAATGTCCTGTATCCTGAGCCTGTCCACTTGGGGTTCGGAGGCGTTTCGAGGTCCTCGATCATAGCCCCATGGAGCGAGGCTCTCAGGAAATCGACGGACTCTCGCACTCCTAGCGCCTCAACCATCGCATGTATGTTTGTGTCCGACTCCCATGATTGAGCAGAGATCTGCTGCAAGAGGCGCGCCCGCGGAGCCGCATTCACAAAATTCTCAACCGCCTCCCTGCATTTCTCCTCGTCTCGAAAGCTCCGTCGAACGGCGTGGTACAGCTCGCGGAGGTCCGGTTCAAGCTCAACCGAGCCCGCCGGCGCCGGCTGGCCGTTTTCAACCTCGCCGCTACGACTCCAAGGCCAAAGCCACTTTCTCAGCCCCATGGCGTCGGCTGCTATCACGAGCGACCGGAAGATGGAACGGATTCACTCGCGGAGGCCAGCGAGTCGCGGAGACCATCTGAGCAATCCCGCCGAGGATCTCGCGAACGGAGAGTGTTGGCGATCGTGTGAAAGCGCGCGTACTCGATCGTGCGGGAGGCACCGCGATTTCCCCGCAGATACAGGCGCTTACGCTAGGTCTCTCTGGTGATCGAACGCGCGCGGTTCCTGACGATCGCCAACAGTCAGGGTGCTTGAACCCCCGCTCGGCTTCGTGCGGTTGGCGGCGGCAACCACCAGAGTGCTACCGCGCGCAGCGAAACCCGATGTCGTGGTCCCGATTTCGCGCCCCGTTCTTCGTGTGAAATGACGCGCGCGCGTTCCTCGGGAAGTAGAGCCAGCTTCCGCCGCGAACGCCGCGACCGTCGCCTGCGTCTTCTTGCAGCCACTCCGCCACGTTTCCGATCATGTCGTGCGCCCCGTACGGCGACGCTCCGCCAGGAAAACTTCCGACCGGCGCGGTCTCCACGTAGCCATCATCGTAGCCGGGAGCGGTGCCCGCCAGGTTCGGGGCGCGCCGCTTCATGCTCTCGTCTGCGATATTCGCGACCGGCCCTCCTCGACCGTAAGCCGTGTTTCCCCACGGATACTTCCGGCCATCCGTGCCCCGCGCGGCCTTCTCCCACTCCGCCTCGCGGGGCAGCCGCTTTCCAACCCACTCGCAGTACGACCGCGCCTGGTACCAGTCCAAGCAATTCATGGGGTGACGCTCCCGACCCGACTTCCCCCAGTTGCAGGGTTCGGCGGCGGCTGGCTGGTTCTTCCCTTTGAAGTACGGCATTGTCACTCCATCCGAGGAGCATTGCTCGGCCCGCACGCAACGCTCGTAGTCGGCCACGGCCACCTCCAGTCGATCGATCCAGAACTCCGGCACGCCCACTGTCCGGCCAGGCTTCTCGACATCGTGACACTCGGTGTCCACGCTCTCGTTGCAGCCCATGTAGAAGGCCCCACCCGGCACGAGCACCATGTCTCCTTCCGCACTCAGCTGGTATCGACCCGTCTCCGTTTCTCCCGCGGGCATGGTGACCTCTCGCGTCCCCTCTCCCAGGTCCTCCTTGGGAACCGAGACAGACTCTGCCGAAAGATCTGCGGCGATCTCGTCGTGCCCGCGCGCCTTTGCGAGCCCGGCTGGGGTCACTCCATCCGTAGACACTGCCCCTCTGTCTGCGCCATGAAAAACCAGCATCTTAACTGCCTCGCGATGCCCCCCCTCTGCAGCAAGATGGAGTGGGGTCTTGCCACTCGACGCGCGGGCGTCGATCTCTGCACCTGCACCGAGAAGTTGCCGAATGATCTCCGTGTGCGCCTTACGGCTCGCGTTGTGAAGCGCAGTCCAGCTGTCGGCACCTGAAAAGCTGGCATCCGCACCTCGCTCCAGCAAAAGGCTCACCATCTCGGCAGCTCCCGCCGTGGCCGCGTAGTGTAGCGGCGTCTCTCCCTTGACGTCGCGTGAATTGACGTGCGCACCAGCGTCCAGAAGCAACACAGCGCTATTCCGCCGCCCGAACATCGCCGCTGCATGGAGGGGAGTCCTTTTCTCTCCGTCAGTCGCAGTCAGATCGGCCCCGCGTTCGAGCAAGAGCCGTGTCGTCTCTGGGTCGTCGCGCGCGATCATTGCGAAGTAGATCGCCGTAACACCGTCGGTCGAGGCCCCGTTGACCGGTGCTCCTTGATCGAGCAGACGCTGAACGGCTTTGACATCCCCCTGCCGGGCGGAAAGGTGAAGTGCCTCTGCCACAACCGAGGCCTTAGTGGTCTTGACGCGCAACTCAGATACTTGGCTCGCCTGGGCGCTCTTCAAGGAGAGCTTCACCGTAACCGGAACACCCGTCAGCCCTGCCTTCTGGGCCGCCTCGACGATCGACCGCAACTCTGCCACGGACACAGCCTCGCCGTCCGCGCCCCTTATCTCCGTGCCACCGTCATACGAAAACTCCGCCGACGTCGAAGCGAAGGGTGGCGTCAGCGTCATCGTTGTCCGTGAAACCCGGCGAAGGTCGCTGTCGAAAGTCGTCGCTGTTGCGTCGGTCCGCGTTGCCCCCTGCGCCGAGGCAGATCCAAGGGGAGCGTCTTCTTCGGGTGCACCGCGCACGAGGGTTGCGAGGCCATGAGGCTCTTGGCCGGTAGCCACCTGCCAGTCCCGAATGGCGCGTCGCGTCCGTGCACCGAGCACCCCATCACTTGCCCCCGGATCGTATCCCTCCTGTTGAAGCAACTCCTGCATACGAAGAACCGCCTTCTTTTTGGGATCTCCTCGTTCGACCAGTCGGTATAGCTCCTCGAACCCCGGCTCCCCCACGATGTCGAAGGACAGAACGACCTGAAGTCCGGGACGCGATACCGCCCTACGACCCGTCATTCGCGGTTTGTACTCATACCGCTCGACTGCTTCGATCGCCGCCTGTTCGAAGTATCCCTCTGGATCTGAAGCCAGCACGACGATGTCCGCCGTTGCGCCTTGAGGCGTAACCGCAAATTCGAGATGGACCCAACCCGAGATGCCTCGGACCTGGGCGTCCCGCGGGTATCGCGGGTTTACCCGTACCAACGGGACGGCGTCGGTATCCTCGCCTACCAATCTCAGCTGCCCGGTCTTCGGCCTAGGTTTGTCACGCCCATACACCGGCGAGTGACAGAACAGGAATGTCATCGCAGCGCATGCGAAGACTAAGATACACCGCCATCGGTTGAACAAGAGCGTCATCTCCATGGGCACCTCGGCGCGACTGCACGACGCGTGCAGGTACAGGAAGCAGTCCTGGTGGCCTTATAAGTCCGCCGATCGCCGATAGCGCCCTGCGCTGCTGCCAGATTCACCTCGTCCAACTCTGGCGAGTCTCGCCCCTGATGCCAGGGACCGGCAGGCTAGGTACCCTTGGTTCACCTCTGCCCCTGATTCGCAAGAGCGCGGATCTCCGGGGAGCGGAGCATCTGCTGCTGGGAGTTCTCGAAAAGCTCCTTGAGCGCGGCATCCACCTGGACGTCGGTGCTGATGAGGGGAGCCGCGCCGTATCCGCTGATCGTCTCAACCCAGACCGGACGTCCAGCCGAGTCCCGGAAAGACCACTCCAAGAAGATCTTCGTTCGCTGCTCGCTGAACCCCGACGCTGGGCGATCGCGGGCGATGGCAACCAGCCGCGGCGTCAGAGACGGCAACCCCGCCTCCCGCCTCGTGGAACCTCGGGTTACGACCACATCCCGAAAAGCAGATCGCGCAACGTGCTCCGTGTTCGTTTCGAGCGACTTGCCCACTGCAACCTCGAACTCCTCGCTCCACTCGCTGTCGCGGAGGTCATCAGTCAGCAGAAGCTCTACGGTCACCGGTTGCTTCTCCGCAGTACTCGGCAGCGTGATCGCGGTCGGCGGGGCGTCGTAGTTCAGGGTGTGGCCGCACGAGAACGAAGAGGAAGCGACCGCCAAGACAACCAGGAGACGCACAGCATCGGATGACCGCATGTCTATCTCCGACTCACACGAAGCGGGATTTCAAGCAGCTGGGCCTGCCCCACACCGGGCCGCAACACCCTCACCCGCACTACCGTACCGGGCGCGGGAAGCGAGCCGTCCTTCAGCTTGAAGTACATGAACCCAGAAACCTGCTCGCCGGGAGAAACCGTTTGACTGTGGAACTGCTTCGTCAAGAAACTGTAGCTCTGTTCTCGCGCACTGGACAACATTGCCGCAGCGGTAGGGATGAGTGCGATAGCCACGACAGGAACCACGAGGGCGGTAGCCAGTCCAGTGTACCCCACTGCTTGAGAAGCCGTCGTCGATGCGACATCGTCACCGGTTGCCTTGGCGGTTGGGCGGGCCAGCTGAATGCTGTCACTCAACACAATGAAGCTTGAGTCGGAGCCTCGGTTCGCAGCGACGACCAACACGGGTAGGATCCCATCATCAACGAGGTCCGTCCCAAAGTATCGCTCGACCTGATCCTCGTCGGTGAGCGCGTGCGCTGCGACAACGAGCCCGTTGCGCTCAGCTCTCTGCGGATACTGGTCGATCGCCTGCGGCTGGAAGTCCGGCAGGCGTGCTGCGGAACATGCCCCAACGAGCAATAGGAACGATAACAAGGGGGGAAGAACTGATCGTCGAAGCACGGGATCCCTACTCCAGTCTCGTAGTCGTGAGTCTATGGATCTTCAGAACCGAACATCGCGGGATCAAGTACGAAGAAGCAGAAGAGACCGTAAATCCCGAACCCAACCACTGTCCCGAGAAGCGCCCCACCGATACCGAAGGGTATACCTCCACCAGCCATAGTGATCCACGGAAGGGCCTTCATGACCTTCATCGTCGTCTGCGATGGAAGCTCGCGGCCATCTTGCCCTCCAAAATCCCTGAGTTCGGGCATCGGGTTCCTGCTGCGCTGCCCAGGTTGTCGATTTTTCCGTCTCGCACGAATGCTACCCTCTCGTCAACGTCCAGCCCCTGCACGTCCAGCCCCTGCACCCTTTCTCCCGAGGTGCGTCGGCCATGTGCCAAGAGATGCCAACACCCCTGACACCCACGTCCTCGGTAGAAGTCCAAGTCGTCGCCGCGACTGCAGCTGACTTCCCTGCTGTGGTTCGCTCGGAATCAGTGTTCAGCTTCCGTTGGAATGGGAGTTGGCGGAGTTCGCCTTCGCTCGGAATCGGGGCGGGGTTGGTCCGCACACGCACCGAGAGCCCGATGGCGTCGTCATGAACACCGCGCACTGCCTGGTCTACAACTCGATCTCGTTCTCCACCGCATCCCGCAACACGATGTCGGGGCTTGGGTCCGTTGGAGGCGAAGGTCAGGTTCTTGAATGACCGTTCACGGTACCGAGGTGGACCACACGATACGCCGCTCGGCGGCTTCGAGGCGGACGTAGAGACCTGCCCCTGGACTTGATAGATTCTCTAAAACGGCGGCGCGAGTCCTCAAGGGGAAGACGATGGCACCTCGATATTGTCCGATATATGGAGAGGAGAGGTCCGGTAGGGGGTCGCCGTTTATTGGCATGTGGGCCGAGGACGAAGAGTTCCAGCCGGGGGACCGTTCCCTCGCTGAATTGATGTCACTCGCCGAGCCGACTCTGGACGCCCTGACGAAACTGCCTGTTCGAAGAGTGCGGAACAGCTGGTGTGACTTGGGAAACGGGAACATCTTCGAAGGGGGTGTGTTTCTCATGGTCCAAGGGGAATCCGCACCCAACGAGGAGCCAGCAGGCGGACGTCGGAGGTTCGTCATCAAGGACCACTCCGGCGTTTTCGCCCTCCACCGAGTAGGAGCCAGCGGCGGAGACGAGGACGATGGCGCACAGGCGAGAATATGGATGGTTTTGCCTCGAACTGGAGGCAAGCAGGGGCCGTTCACTCTCAACGAATTGCGGGCGCGCTACGGACACTGCCGACCGGGTGACATTAGAGTGCGCGCCGGGACTCGCGGTCCGTATCACAAGCTCGGCAACATCGAGCAGAAGTACCCTGAGCTATCAGGTGTATTTCAAGCGAACCCTCCACCCCCACCCGAGCCCGATGATGGCAGTACGCACGCGATGCCCGCAGCATCACAGCTGAGACCAGAAGCCGCTACTTTAGACCAAGAGAAGAGCCCCGACTCCCACCGAGATACAATCCACGAGTCAGACCACGCCGTACCGAGCGTTTCGCCTGGCCCAGAGCAGCCACAAGACCCAGCTGACGTGCCTGCGAAGCCCTCTACCGCATTCGAAATCGCAGCGGTCGTCTTCGGTCTGGGAATTCTCGCCGCTGCCCTCTGGGGGGCCTGGTGGATGTACGCAAAGGGTGGGTTCCGAATGTCGGTGGGCGAGACAATCTTCCTTCTGCTGCTCGTCGTTGTCGGCCTAGTCGTCATCTGGGACAAGTTGTCTCCCGGCGATGAAGCTTCGGAGGGAGAAGAAGGGACTTCGGCAAGGTACCCTCGCTGTGTGAAGTGCAATCAGGCCTTACTGACAGTGGACAAAATGGGCTTGGCTGTTGGCGACATGGAGTTTCTGGCCGAAAGGATCAGGACCAGGCCAGTGCGCTGTGAACCATGCGATCTCTTGTTCTGCTTGGGCTGCGCCTTTGATTCCAAAAAGCGCAAGGATGCGGAGGGCTACATCTGCCCAAGATGCACTGGCGTGGTTCACGAGGTCCAACTCCAGCTATAGGAAAGCTGGACTCGGCGGAGAGCCCGCTCGGCGGGCTCGCCATGATCACTTCGCGCACTCCCTCGTCGCGCATCACGAAGCCTCGCACAGCATCAAACGTCGAGGAGAGCGCCGGTTCCCGTCCGACAATCGCCGCAAAGATCTCGAACGCCACCTTCTGGACCGCGTGACTGAACTCCGGGCTCCCGCCCACCGCAACCTCCACGGTGTTTGTTCCCAGATCCATGAAGACGTCGCGACCGTCGCCACGAGGGGGTGGGATCGTTCCGCGGAACTCGTGTTCGAACAGCCCCGGACCATTGTTCACCGCCAGGTGCAGATGCCCTGTCTCATCTCTCATGGCTCGCGCATTGTGTCGCGACCGGAGAAGCTTCGGGTCATCCCCGACGCCCGCAACGAGACGCGCAAGATCGAACTCATCCCCGAGGAGGCGATCCAGCTGCGCCAACCTGTTGTTGTTGCAATCCTTGCAGACCTCGCCGTTCCTCAGAGCGAAGGCAGCGCCGTTGGCGTCTCGTGGATACCCCAGAGCACTACCGATGATGTGCTCGGCCTTGCTCGGAGAACTCTCCCCATGGGAGCGGAGACACCAGATACAGCGGTCTAAAGCAGCCGCAGTCACCTCATCGCATCCGATCCTGCGAGCATGACGTCGTCCTCGCGGCGTGGCGCTCACTTCTCGTCCTCGCGGAGAAACTGCACCGGCTGCTCGTGGACCGGCTCCGACCAGACATCATCGACTGAGGGAGGCCCAGCTGGGCAACATCAGAAGCTCTTCTGCTCGCGAATGACCGTCGAGGTTGTCCGCTGTGATGACGCTCGATACACGCCGTACGCGCCGAGGAGGGATCCGACGAGAAGATCCTGGACGACGGATGACGCTACAGCCAGGACGATGGCTTCGCCGCGTTGTTGCCAATGAGCGTTCTCATCGATCACCTCCCGGTCGCTGCCGATCTCGCCGCCATCCGATACGGCGACTCGGTCTACCACACGCAGGTCGCAGATCTTCAAAGCCTCCCCGCATTCCTCGCATCGATCGTCGTCGGGAACACGTCGCACTCGGCAACCACCACAACTCCATTGGACCATCGGCTCCTCCGCGAAGACAATACTACTACGAACGTAACGATACGGCTCCACAACCTCTCCCTTTCTGCCGATCCTGTCTACGTCGATCGGTCATACCTGACCTCCCCCTGCGACCCACCGTGACACCAGTGACATTGATGACGCCAGTCCCAAGAGTTTATCGGGACAGGCCCCTGTTGGGGTTTCCTGGGAGTTGGCGTCACACCCGTCACACGTCACCTCCCACACCAGAAACGACGTGTCAGACGACATCCTCATCTCCTGCCGCGTCTGCATCGACTGCCGAGAGAAGAACACCTGACCAACCGCGACGCCCCCCGCCCTTCCTCTTCTCCGTGCAACCTCTATCTCTCAGGGCCTGGGCAAGTTCACGATCCGATGGCGCCCAGTTTCCGCCAGCGTCCTGGACATAGAGCCGTAGAGCCCGCCGCAGATCTTCGGACGCCGTCCATGCGACGCTACCCTTCACAAAGGCGCAAGACTCCTCGAAAAAGCGTCCAATGAGGTCCTCCTCTTTCCGGTACGCCTGGACGGCTGCCCTCACGCTGTCAGGCGGGTCGGTACGCCGCCCCTGCCACGCAACGGCGCCGCGAACGAACCATGCGAGGATACCGGAGGCCTCTTCCGCGAGGAGCGTGTCCTTGAGGCCCAAGTGCGCTGGATACTTCCCGGTCGGCAGAGCGTCGTAGTCAAGCCCCGCCTCCTTCGCTTCGTGAGGCAACAAGAACTCGTTGGTGAAAGGGACCAAGTGGACACGCCTTGGAATTCCCCCGGTTTGATGGACAGTTTTCTTATGCCGCCAACGCAGCGATCTGCGCCTTCAGCTCGAACTCGATCGGCGTAGCGTAGCCGATCGACGAATGCCGCCGACACGGGTTGTAGAAGCCGTCGATGTAGTCCG
>JAJCZO010000333.1 GCA_029262355.1 Deltaproteobacteria bacterium | reverse complement strand
AGGTGCGCAGCTCCTGGGACGACGTCCTCGAGTTCGCGAAGAGCGCCGAACGGTTGGGCTTCGACTCCCTGTGGGGCATCGACCACTTCGTGGGTGTGCCCGATGCCTCCGTTCCGATCTTCGAGGGCTGGACCGCACTCGCGGCGCTCGCGTCCGCCACGGAGCAGATCCGACTCGGGCACCAGGTTCTGTGTGTCGGCTTCCGCCACCCACCACTGCTAGCCAAGATGGCGGCCACCCTCGATCACGCATCCCGCGGCCGCTTCACTCTGGGGCTCGGAGCGGGGTGGAACGAAGAGGAGTTCAAGAGCTACGGACTATCGTTCCCCTCCATCGGAACGCGCCTGCACCAGCTCGACGAAGCACTGGCGCTCATCAAGAAGCTCTGGACGGAAGAACCCGTGAGCTACTTCGGCGAGCAGTTCCACATCGAAGACGCGTACTGCCGTCCGCGTCCCATCCAAGAGCCGCATCCGCCAATCCTCGTCGGCGGCTCCGGCGAGAAGGTCCTCCTGCGAATCGTCGCCGAGCACGCGGACATCTGGAACAACATGGGCTGGGCGCACAGCATGCTACCGCACAAGATCGAAGTGCTGCACGGACACTGCGAGAAGCTCAAACGCGACCCCGCTGAGATCGAGATCTCACAACAGCTGCTCGCCGCGATCGGCGAAACGGAGACCGAAGCACGGGTCGCGACCGAGCGTGTGTGCTCGGAGCTACCGTTTCTGTCCGGTGGCGGCGATCTCATCATCGCCGGTCGCCCGGATCAGTGCATCGAGCGCGTCCAGAAGACGATCGACATGGGCGCGACGTCGCTCATGCTCAGCTTTGGCCGCACGCCGAGCATCGAAACGCTGGAGCTCTTCGCATCCGAAGTCATGTCGAAGTTCCGCTAGCCCTCACCAACTCGGCGTGGCGTCGGCAGCGCCGCCGCGAATACCGTCGCGCGTGCCTCGACCCATCGCACGCACCACGTCCCACTTTCCGCGCGACGCATAAATGGCAGCACTACAGGTCACGAGCCCCGCGTAGACCGGAGCGAACGCGAGCCAGGCGACTGCGCTCGCGTGCTTTCGCATCAGCCAGAGCTGGTTCCGACACTTGAGATACGCCGCATACGGCGTGATGCCCGCCGTGAAGCCGCGCATTCCATCATGCAGAACTACGGCGTTGGGCTCGAGGAGCGGATGAAAACCCAGCGCCCGAGCGCGAAGGCAGAAGTCGACCTCTTCGTAGTAGACGAGGACGCTCTCGTCGTAGGGCCCGACTCTCTCGAAGCACTCCCGCGTGACGAAGATCGCGGAGCCCATGATCCCGCCCACCCGATACGGTCGACCGTCACCGGCAGATCGCACCTTCAGGAGGGTGCGCGGAACCGCCAAGGACCAAGCCGAATAACGCTCGCCCAGAGAGAGAGGGTGACGGTCACCGAGATCCAACAGTGCGGGACCAACGATCCCCGCTTCCGGAAAATCCTCGGTCGCCTTCACGAGCTTCCCGACGCAGTCGGGCTCGATCACGGTGTCGTTGTTCAGGATGAAGATGTGCGTCGCATCGCGCTCCAGTGCGCGCTCCGCGCCCACGTTCACCCCGGCCGCGAAGTGCCGATTCTCGGAAAGGTGGACGATCTCGACGTCGTCCGCATCACCGTACAGCTTCTCGAGCTCTCCTATGTCTGACGCATCCGACGCATTGTCCGCGATCACCACGTGAACCCGCGGGCCCCGACCGCTTCGAAGCGAATCCACACACACCCGCGTCACGGACGCCCCGTTGTAGTTGACGACGACGGCGCACACTCGCGATTCCCCCGGCCCCCATGTGTCCGTCGTCGCGCTCATCACCATGTTCCTATCAGGCCGCAGGCCTGCTGCACACGAGCGGAAGCGCTCGACACAAGGGAAGACTCTCTAGTCCTCCTCCGACTCACGCACGAAGACGCGCCGCACGTCGAAGGGAGACGCGTCGCCGATCTTCACCTTCATCTCGTTGGTGAGCGCATCGTCTCCGAGCTGCCAGTTCGACCGCACGGAAGCCTTCTTCCCGCTTGGCAGATCGGTGGTGCGATCGACGACCAGGCTCCCACCCGCCGCCCACTGGCTCTTCTCTTCGAACTTCCGGTCGAGCTGGTCGGAGCCGGGGTACCCCACGTCGTCCGCACGAAGATCCTGGGTGCGCCCACCGAGCGGCGTCTTCATCGCCATCTTCAATCCCGATCCGTCGAGAGAGATCTGCAAGACAGGTGTGAACGCCTTAGCCAGAGACTTCACGTACCAAGGCACTTCCATCGCCTCGAGCATCCTACCAGGGGGATCGGACTTCTCTTTGTCGAGGGTCCAACTTCCAATCCACGCAGCGTGCTCACCCGCCGGTGCGGGCTCCGCGGAGGGAGCCGACACGGGGCGGAGCAGCGCTACGGCCAGCATCAGGGCCACGGCTGACATCCGTCTCATCCCTCCATTTCTGGCACGGGCGCGCGCCTGGCGCGACCGCCCCCTGCGCCGCTCAAGAGACCGTTCGGATCGATCAATGCCACGGGGACTTGATCAAGCACCCGTTCTCCGACAGGGACCCCGTATGCTTCGAACCTACAAAGACGCCGTCTGCCTCATCACCGGAGGAGCCTCGGGAATCGGAGAGGCGCTGGGCCGGGAACTCGCTGGCCGCGGCGCGCGGGTCATGCTGGCCGATCGCAGTCCGGACGAAGCGGCCCGGGTGGCCTCCGAGATCGGGGCAACCGGCGGAACGGCCGAATCGGTCCAACTCGACGTGCGCGACGCCGAGGCCTTCGAAGCGGCCGTCGCAAGGGTCATGCGAGATCACGGCCGCATCGACTACCTCTTCAACAACGCCGGCATCGGAGTCGGCGGAGCATTCGAGGAACACACCCTCGACGACTGGCGCTACATCATCGACGTGAACGTTCTCGGTGTCGTGTACGGTTGCCACGCGGCCTATCCGCGAATGATCGAGCAGGGCTTCGGGCACATCGTCAACACCGCATCGATGGCCGGGCAGTGCGCGACGCCTGGCCTGGCCGCATACGGCACGACCAAACACGCCGTGGTCGGACTCACCCGCAGCCTTCGCATCGAAGCAGCGCAGCACGGCGTTCGGGCGAGTGCCTTTTGCCCCGGCGTGATCAACACGCGCATCCTGGACAAGGGCGGCGAGTTTGGCCGCGTCCGCGGACCCGCGGGCGTATTCGAGCTCGACGCCACCGACACAAAGCGCGCGATGGACGTCAGCGAGTTCGCGCGTAAGGCCCTCGATCAGGTCGCACAGAACCGTGAGATCATCGTCCTCCCGTTCATGTGGACCATCCTCCGTTGGATCGACCGTCTCTCGGAGGGCGCGATGGGACGACTTCAGACGTATCTTTACAAGCGCATGAACGCCGAGAGCGAGCGGCGGGCACAGAAGCACGAGAGCGCCGGCACAGGGTCCTAGCCCACTCGACGGAACCGAGGGAAGCCTGGCGAATTTTCCGGACGCGCCGGCGCCGACCGAGACTGCGTCGGCCGATGGCGACCTCAGGGCGACGCGAGTGAGTCCACGTCGGCCTTCGCCGGCTGCCTGGAGCCGAACCGGTTCGGGACACCAGCCCGAGCGAACAACTCCCGCACGCGCGTGACCACCTCGTCCACCGAGATCCTCCGCACGCAGAATCGATCGGAGCCCGGAGCGCAAGACTCGGGCCGAACACAAGAGTCGCCGCAAGGCAGCGAGGGCTGGAGCACTTCATCGAGGTCCCCCAGGCTGCGCCACATCGTCGTGCGGGAGGCTCCGAAGAGCACGCAGCTCGGCGTTCCCACTGCCGCAGCCATGTGGGCGGGCCCGGAGTCGTTGCCCACGAATAGGGCACACTCGGCAAGCACAGCGTAGAACAGCCGCAGGTCGATCGGCTGATCGAGAACGGCACCGCCCAACCGTGCCCGTGCCTGGTCAAAACGCCGAAGGAGATCGAGCTCACCCGGCCCGGCCGACACCACCGTCTCACAGCCGAGCTGTCCCTCCAGCGCGTCGGCAACC
The DNA here is from genome assembly GCA_029262355.1 of Deltaproteobacteria bacterium. Lineage (GTDB taxonomy): Bacteria > Desulfobacterota > Binatia > UBA12015 > UBA12015 > VGTG01. Next base: position 42,754 of record JAJCZO010000333.1, on the reverse strand, counting down.
CGCGCGAACCGTTCTGGGGGCCACTGCTTCGCGAGGCCTCGCCCTCCGAGGTGAAGGAGGACCACGCCTCGGCGAGAATCGAGCGATACGCCGCTGCCCCGAAGAATCGAACGCGCACGCGCTCGGTCTTCGTCATCGACGGGAAGGACGGGAACCCGATGGGGCGCGTCGATGCCAACTCTCTGCACGAGGAGATTGTTGAAGTCGACGGTGTGCAGCCTCACCTGCTCCGCGCGTTCGAGCCGGACCAGGTCGGTCGTCATGAGCTTGCGGCGCACCCGGTCGCTCCACCTTCGGCGCGTGACCGCGGCGTCGTCCGAAATCTCGTGCGAGACCCGCCGTCGGGCCCGCGCCAGTGCCAGCATCACGGCCGCCCGCTCGTTGCGAGCAAAATCGAAGGCGAGATCGACGCGCTTCAATGCACCACCACGAAGGATGGCCCGCCAACCGCGAACCTGACGCACCAACCCACCCCCGACGGGAAGCTCGACGATCGCATCGAGCGACGAACATCCTCGAAGGACGTCGCCGTACCCCTCGTCGACGACGAGCGAGATCCACGCCCTGGGGTACGCCTCGCGCAGATTGCGAAGAAACGGCTCCAGCAGGATCAGGTCGCCGATATAGCGACGACGGATGACCATGATGCGGGGCTCGTTCTTCTCGATCGACATGACGGACGGCGCACCGAAACGACGGCGCCAGCGCATACGCCACCAAAAAAACAGATCCTCCGAAAACGCGCAATGTGAGGGGACCGGCCTTCTCGAACACTGCTTCGAGGGACGGTGGCGGTGTCCACGTTCCTTGAACCACCAAAGGGCCTCGGCTAACGCGACCAGATGCCCGATCGCGAGATCCCCTGGACCCAGAGGATGCTCCGCCGACCGCCCCATGTCGGCGCAATCGGTCGACGCGAGGCTGCCTTCGCAAGACGCGACGGCTTGCGGTGCCTGCACGAGGGTTGGGAGCGAACATGACGGCCGACCGGCCCTTCGTGTCCAGTGCACTCACGGCAGCCCTTCTCGTGGGCCTCTACCTCGGCGTCGGGGTATTCGACCACGACATCTGGGCCCCGGTCGAGCCCACGATCGCCGGGGTTGTCTGGAACATGGTCGAAGGCGGCAACCTGGCGGTTCCGTTCGTAAACACCGATCCGTTCGTCGAGAAGCCGCCCTTCTACTATTGGCTCGCGTGGCTCACTTCCACGGCGTCGGGCCGGTTCGACGCGGGCACCCTGCGCTTGCCAGCGGCGGTACTCGGCCTTGGCTGCCTCGGGCTGATCTTCTGGATCGCGCGACGCGCCTTCGGCACACGCGTCGCCTGCGTCACGACGCTCCTTGGCGGTCTGTCGGTGATGCTGTGGGACACGGCCCATCGCGCGGCGTCCGACGTCTCGGCAACCTTCTTCGTCTTCGCCTGTTTCGCGCTTTTCGCTCGCGGGCTCGACTCCACCGCGAAACCCCCGGCCGGCCGCCGGCACCCCTGGGATCTCGCGTTCTGCCTCGCGCTCGCGGCTTCCTTCTATGCGAAGAACGTCTTCACATTCTTGCTCGTACTGCCGCCCGTCGCAACCGTGCTGCTGCTTCGAAGGGAACCCCGCCGGCTTGGCACCATCCTCGCGCTGACCGGCGCTTTGCTTGTGGCTCTGCTCACGCCGTGGATCGTTGCAGTGTATCGCGAAGGCGGTGCCGAGCAGCTGCGAATCATCTTCTTCGACAACACCATCGGCCGGTTCCTCTCGCTCGAGGAGTATCTACCGCACTTGTCGACCTCGATGTCGGACGCGCTGCTCGCGGAAAAGGAGCCCTTTTACTTCTATCTACCGCGCCTCCTCGCGTACCCGCTCCCGTGGACCGCCATCGCACTGGTCGGCGTGGTGGATCTCGTGCGAGCGCGCCACGCCTGGACGGAGCTCGATCGATTCCTACTGGTCGGCATCCTCGCCATGCCCATCGCTCTATCGCTCTCCTCCTCGAAGTCGACCGACTACATGGTGCCGATCCTCTTCTTCGACGTCCTGATCGTTGGCCGCTTCCTGGCCGAGGTCTTCGCGGGCACCCGGACACTCGCCCCGTGGGAACGCGCGCTGTTCATGGGAAACCTCGTGGTCGCGCTCGTCCTGTTGGCGGTCTTTCCGCTCGTGCTCTTCGCGGTCTTTGGAGGGCTCGGGAAGCTCGTGCTTCTACCGTTCTCCGCCGCCGCGGCCCTGTGGCTCGCGCGAGGGTTGCGCGCGGGCTCTGCGGACAGCCAGTGGTTCTTGCGCTTCACCGCGACGGCCACCGTCGCGGCGATCGCGGGGCTCGCAATCGCGATTCCTGAGATCGATCGGGACAAATCGTACCGACCCTTCTTCGAAGCAACGCGGCCGCTCGCCGAGGGGCGTCCGATCGTCAGCACCTTCCATGAGATCAATCGCCTGCCGTTGATCAATTACTACCTCGACACGCACGCTGCCGTGTTCCACGATTTCGAGACCGTCGCGGAGATGCTTCGGAGCGACGAGCCGGTGGGCGCCTTCGTCCGTTGCGAGAGGTACGACGCCGCCCGCAAGAATCTGTCCCTCCCCGGGGTGTCGGTCATCCGGGAACCCCAGCGCGACGCCGTGTGCTTCCTTGCAAACCGGTGAGTAGCGATCCGGGCGCGCACTCTTCAACGCCAGAGATCGCAGCGGCAACCGGTTCGTGGAGCGTCGGGCGCCCTCGCGAGCGTTCGCAGCGTCGACCTCGAGCCGAAGACGAGTAGCCTGGCTAGAAAAGGAGCTTCTGAGGGGCTACGCAGCGGCAGCTGCCAGGCGTGCTCTCTGGATACGGTGCGACTCGCGCTCGGGGCACGGCGGATCGAAAGGACGACTCTTGCGGTCGGCACGCTGCTCCAACGCCGATCGGAACCCGCGAACCGCGCGGACCATCGAAACTTCCGTCCGTAGACGGAGGAGAGGCAGCATGAGGTTCCCCAGGAGGCTCGGAACGCCAACGACCTTCATCTCGAACCGGGTTCCGCCCTCGGCTTGGCTGAGCTCCACCTCGACCCGGGCCTCGATCAGATTCGGGGCCGGAGTATCGAGCCGGAACTGCAGGCGCTGGCGCGGGTCAGCCTGGACGACCTCGCCGGAGATCCAGCTCCCACCGCCGTCCTCGCCCGCGTGGACGAGAAGCTCGTCGCCGTCGGCCACCACGGAGGTCACGCCCTCGAGCCAACACGGGATGGCCTCCTGGTCTACCAGGTGGGCCCACACCCGCCCGGGCGCAGCTGCAACGTGTCCATTCAGGCTGAGCTCGAAAGTCGCCATAATGGACCTTCTCATCAGCAAGTTCGAGACCGGGGGCGATCCCTTGTTTCTACTGTTCTTTTCAAGCGGTGTGCATCCTCTTATGCACCCACCTGTCGTAGAATGAACCCGGACTTCGCCACACGGTGCTCGCCCACGCCCCTCGCCCGCGCGCGACTCAGGCGGGCCGTCCAAGGATGTGCCGGAGGTGTTCAGGGGATTCGGCGGAGGGATTCAGGGGAATTCAGGGGATCCCGAGGAACTTGTGGGTCTGCATGCTGAGCCGCCAATGGGGGTTCTCGCGGCAGTAGTCGACCGCCCGAGCCGTATTGCGCTCACGGTCCGGCCCGTCCAAGGGCTGCAGGTAGAACAAGGGAAAGTCGAGATGCGCCACGCTCTCGGGCGTGACTTCGTGCGGATAGACGAGCTTGAGCTCGTGGCCCCGCGTGAGGCGGAGCTCAGACCGAGGCTTCGGGCTGACGGTGATCCAGTCGATGCCCTCGGGAGCGTCGAGGGTGCCGTTGGTTTCGACGGCGACCTCGAAGCCGCGCGCCTGGCAGGCTGCGACGACATCGGCGTCGAGCTGCAGGAGAGGCTCGCCCCCCGTGAAAACGACGTACGGAGCGCTCGATGCGACTTCAGGCCAGGTCCGCCCTATGGCATCCGCCAGGTCCATCGCGGTCGCGAACATGCCGCCGCCCTCTCCATCCGTGCCGATGAAGTCGGTATCGCAGAAGTCACAGGCTGCCGTTGCTCGGTCCGCCTCGCGGCCCGACCAGAGATTACAGCCCGCGAAGCGACAGAATACCGAGGCGCGCCCGGTGCGCGCGCCCTCTCCTTGCAGGGTGTAGAAAATCTCCTTGACGGTGTACATGAGCTCGTTCCAGGCGAGAATCTAGCGAGCCGCGCCGCCTCTCGCATCCGCGGCGAGGCCCCGCTAAGGAGCACCTCCTGATGGGAGATCCGACGCCCCGCCGCGCCACCCACATCCCGGCCATCGACATGGTCAAGGGCTGGGCGATCATCGGCGTCACGCTCATCCACTCGTGGGCGCTCGCGGACTCCCTGTGGATGACCGTGCTCTTCTACCACGCGGTCCCGGTCTTCCTCGTTCTATTCGGCCTCAACTCGGAGACCTGGTTTCGAAGCCGCCCGCGCACCGGACGCGTCCGCGAATGGTACCGGCGCGGGTTCAAGCGCATCATGATTCCCACATACGCCACGGTGGTTGTCTGGTGGGTCATGGTTCTCATCGTCCGGCCCCCGGAACCGATGGTCCGGTTCACGATCGGATTACCCTTCTGGCACGCGATCGGCTGGCTGAGCCAGATCGGCACCAGCTGGTTCATCACGCTGATCATCCAGTTCGTAATTCTCTTCCCCGCATTCCATTGGCTGTCGCGCCGCGTCGGCGGCTACACGTTGTTCGGCATCTGCTTTCTGCTCACGATGCCGACTCTGATGTTCCCCCATTGGATTCGGGGCGAACTCGGCATCGCCGGTTGGCTATTCTTGCCACCGCGATTCTTCGTCCACGTCGCGTTCGGCATGCTACTCGCGGGCCGCGTTGGTCGTCTCGGCCCCAGAGCCGTCCTGCTCTCGCTCGCGTTCATGATTCCCTTCTACCTGTGGCAGCAACGGATCTGGTGGCCGGGCATGTGGCGGTTCGGTGATCGCTTCTTGGAAATGCCGCTTACGGTCGTTCTGCTCTGGGGAATGTCTCAGATCGACTGGATCGGACCGCTCGAGAAGACACTGTCGTGGCTCGGTCGGCACTCGTTCGGCCTGTACCTGGGCCAAATGCTCACCCATAACTTCTTCCTCTATCGCTACGGTGGCGCTTGCGATCTCTACGGTTGCTACGGCGGCGTGTTCGAAGAGTTCAACCTCTGGCTGTACTCCTTCGTGCTCATCATCGGATCGATCGCGTTCGTCCTCGCCGGCAACCAGGCATTGCGTTTCAACGTCCAGCTACGCGAACGCGGCTGGCGACTACCCGACCTGTCCGTCTGAACGGGCAAACTCGCGAGTCACCGCCGAACGAAACGCAGCTTGCGTGACGTCACGGAAGGCGCCCGGCGGCTCCAGCAGCCAGAGATGATCGACGAGCCTCCGACGTCCGGGACGCAAGATTCGCAGCCGGCCTCGACCAATGTGCTGCGCCACGAGGTCCAGCGGCAGAACGGCCACGCCCGCCTGCTCGAGCACGAGGTCCAGAACGAGGTCCGTCGTCGCGGCCCAGACCTTAGGCTCGAGGCGCGGCGCCTTCGTGCCAAGATGCCGCTGGGCCCACCGATCGATCAACGGATCGCCCTGGTAGTAGTCCACGATCGGTACTCGGGTGAGCTCACCGCGATCGAACCCGCCCTTGAAGTGCTTCTTGCCTGAGACGAGGACGAGCTCCCGCTCGAACAGCTGGGTCGCCTCGACACCGGGCAACGCTCCCGACGGTCGGAAGGAGAACGCGAAGTCCAGCCGGTTGCGCGTAAGCCGCTGCGCGAGCTCGTCCGCCGAAGCGTAGAAGACGCGCATACCCGCCGCCGGATGACGGGAGGTGAAGCTCGATACGAACGAGGCGAAGCGCTTGCGCGGGAATCCGAGAAACAAACCGATGCGCACCGTCCCACGAACTTCGCCCCGCTCGTTCGCAATCTCGTCTACGACGCGAGTCAAGGCCCGCTGGTACGCGCCGAAGCGCTCGTGGAGAAGCTGCCCCCCCCGCGTGAGAACCATGCGCTGCCCGGTGCGATCGAAGAGCTTCTGGCCGAGCACGCCCTCCAGGGAGGAGATCGACTGACTCACCGCGGACGGCGTGCGTCCAAGAGCACGGCCCGCCCCGGCAACCCCACCCTCCTCCACCACCGAGAAGAAGACCTGCAACTTGTTGAGATCGATCCGGTCGAGACGCACGCCCGCTTGATGGCGGATCTTCTCTATTAAGTCAAATTGAATGGTTCTGACAATCCTTTTAACTTGAGTGCTCCAGACAAGGCGACCAACCTGAGTCCCATGAACGACGACTTCCGAACCAGCCTCGCCGCCTTCGACCCAGACCTCCATGCCGCGCTCGTGGGCGAGGAGCACAGACAGCAGCGTGGGGTCGAGCTGATCCCGTCGGAAAACTACACCTACCCCGAAGTACTAGCGGCTCTCGGGTCCGTTCTGACCAACAAGTACGCCGAGGGCTACCCCGGACGCCGGTACTACGGAGGACAGGAGTACACCGATGCCATAGAGAACCTCGCCCGCGACCGAGCGTGTGCCCTCTTTCGAAGCGAACACGCAAACGTACAGCCCCTCTCGGGTTCGCCGATGAACCAGGCCGCGTACCTGGGACTGCTCGAGCCCGGCGACACCGTGCTCGCGATGGATCTGTCACACGGTGGCCACCTCACCCACGGCGCGCCGGTCTCACACATGGGTCGGATCTTCCGCTTCGTCCGCTACAAGACGGACCCCGCGAACGCGGGCGCCATCGACTTCGATGAGCTCCGACGCGTCGCGCGAGAGACCCGCCCGAAGCTCGTACTGTGCGGCTACACGTCCTACCCCCGAGACTTCGACTACGCCGAATTCCGCGGCGTCGCCGACGAGGTCGGTGCGCTCGCGATGGCGGACGTCTCACACGTAGGGGGTCTGATCGCTGCCGGGGTCATGAACAATCCGTTCGACGCGGGCTTCGATGTCGTCACGACGACGACACACAAGACCCTGCGTGGCCCCCGGGCCGGAATTGTCTTGTGCCGCAAGGCGTTCGCACCCACGATCGACAAGTCGGTCTTCCCCGGCCTGCAGGGCGGCCCTCACATGAACACGATTGCAGCGGCCGCCATCACGCTGAAGAAGGCCGCCGAGCCGGCGTTCCGCGAACACGCCAGGCAGGTGCTGACCAATGCGAAAGCGCTCGCCAAGGCGCTCCTCGACGAGGGTGTCCATCTCGTGACCGGCGGCACCGACAACCACATGATCGTCGTCGACACCGCCAAGAGCTTCGGACTCGACGGTCGCGAGGCCGAGCGCCTCCTCGACGAGGTCGCGATCACCACGAACAAGCAGGTGATCCCCGACGATCCACGCCCTCCCCTTCGCCCCAGCGGAATCCGAATCGGCACCCCAGCAGTGACGACCCGCGGAATGGGAGAAGAAGACATGTTTCGGCTCGCCGACTGGATGACACGCGCACTCCGCGCCGCCTCGGACGAAGCCACGCTCCCCCAGGTTCGAAGAGAGGTCGAAGCGCACTGCAGTTCGTTCCCCGTACCGGGCCTCGGCAGATTGCCTCACGCAACGGCAAGGCGCCGCCCAAGAAGGTCACTCTCGGATTCGGTACCATCGAGCTGAGCGCGAGCCCCTTGCCCAACCTGGGCGACGCCGGGGAGGTCTCGGGCTGGTGGATCAGTACTGACGAGCTTGGTTCAAACCGGGGAGTGCGAGGGGCCCAAGGAAGGTCCCTTTTTTCGACCGGTGATCGGCGCGCCCGGTCTCAAAGCCCTCGATCAGGTACACAGTCCTGCGGGCAAGACCCAGCCCCCCGGCTCAAAGACTCACTGCCACCGCATCGTGTGCTCGCGCCCAGATCGAGCGCACCCACCCCGGGTCCCCGTGTAGCTCGAAATTCGGGTTCCGCGACAGAATCTCCTCGAATGCGACCCGCGCCTCGAGTCGCGCGAGATTCGCGCCGAGGCAATAGTGCGCGCCATGGCCCAGCGCGAGGTGTCGGCGTACCGACCGCGTCACGTCGAAGCGCTCGGGCTCGCGGAACTCCCGGTCGTCGCGGTTCGCCGAACCCCACAGAAGCGATACGATCGAACCGGCCGGAAGCGTCACGCCGTGGAGCTTCGTCTCCACCGTTACCCGCCGGGGGAGCGCCTGGGTCGGCGTCTCGAACCGGAGCATTTCTTCGATCGCCACGGGAAGCCGGTCGGGCTCCCGAGCGAGAAGAGCACGTTGGTCTGGATGTCGCGCCAGGAGCACCGCGCCGTTCGCGATCAGGTTCGTCGTCGTGTCGTTCCCGGCGACGATGAGCAGGAAGCAGAACCCGAGCAACTCTTCAGGCGTGAGACCACGCCCCTCGATCTCCGCATCGAGGAGGGCACTCATCAGGTCGTCGCGTGGGTCGCGCCGGCGCTCGTCGATCAAGCGCCCGAACTCTTCGTAGATCGCCACGGCCGCGGAGCGGTCGTGCTCCTCGGCTGGCTTCGATGCATCGTCGGGCGCCTCGACCATCGCCTCGGTGAGCTCCAAGAAAACGCCGATCCTGTCCGCCGGCACGCCGATCATCTCGCCGATCACCCGGCTGGGGAGATGGCGCGCGAAGTCCTTGAGAAGATCGGTGCGTCCGGCGCCCTGCAGACCATCGAGCAGTTCGACCGCGATCTCTCGTGCGCGGGGCTCGATCTCGGCGATCCGTCGCGGCGTGAAGGCGCGCGACACCAGAGCCCGGAGGCGGTCGTGCCGTGGTGGATCGAGTTGCTGGATCATCGGCAAGAGGCCCTGCGAGATGCTCGTGTCCTCCGACGAGTAGGTCGCGGTGTCGTTCAGCACCGCGTGGACGTCCGCGAAGCGCGAGAGCACCCACTGGTCGCGTCTCGCATCGTGGTAGACGGGATGCTCGTCGCGCAGCGTGCGGTAGACGTCGTAGGCGCGGTGGCCGAAGTCCGGCGCGAGCGGATCGTAGAGCGTCGAGGGGTCGGCGGATGCGATGCTCATCTCGGCTGCGTTCTAACCCCCTGCCCCCCTCGATGTCGACGGGCCCCGAGCCCCGGGGAGCCGACGTACGGAGCCCACCGGTTGTCGGAGCTGCCAGAGCCAAGTAGATCGAGCAGAGAGAACCACCGGACATCATGAGAAACCTGCTCCGCATTGCAGCACTTTTGGTCCTCCTTTCGGTGGGAGGCGTAACCGCCCTTTCCTGGTGGTTCCTCAGGCCCGAGTTCCTCGAGCGGTACGTTCTCGATTCGATCGAGGAACGCACGGGGGTCCGCATCGATGTCGCGCGCCTGCGACTCGGACTCGACGGCGTCGTGCTCGAAGACGTCGAGGTGTTCGAGCCGCGCGCAGGCGACGAAGCGGTCGACCCGCCGCGGGTCCTCACGGCGAAAGAGGTCGCAGTACGTCCCGCGTGGCGCCAACTTCTCGAACGCCGCATCGTCATTTCAGACATCACTCTCGAAGGACTGAATCTGATGATCCACCGCGGAGGCGACGGCACCTCGAACCTCGGTCGGTTGATCGAGGCCTTTGCCTCCGAGAACGGGGGCGAGACCGCAGCCGCAACGACAGAGGCCGACGGTGAGGCAAGCGCCGGGGTCGAACTCGACCGCGTCGAGATCCGCGACTCCACGGTCGAGTTCACCGATGAGCACGAACGGCCGACGCGACCACTGCGCATCGCAGTGGAACTGAATCGCATTCTCGTAACCGGGCTGCACCACCCGAAGCCTCCAGTGTTCGCGCTGGACGCCGCGATCACCTTGGGCGCCGACACGCACTCGAGGATCAAGGGCTCGGGCACGGTCGTCCTATTCCCTCTCGTGATCGACACCGACCTGGAGCTCAGCGAAGTCGACGTCGACACCCTGGTTCCGGATCTTTCGAACCCCGACAACGACGACATTCCCGGCCCGCTCGCCCTCGACGGCATCCGGATCGACGCCCGGCTCGAGGCGGATCGCGTTCGGTACGAAGGTTTCGAGTTCACCGCTGTCCGCGCAACCGCCAGACTCGACGGGACGGACCTCACGGTCGAAGAGCTTCACGCCAGCATTGCGGGCGGCACTGCGGCCGTCACCGCCAACATCGACTTCGGCCTGAAGGGCTTCCACTATGTCGCGACGGCCAATCTCCGCGACGTCGACCTCGCGCGAGCCGACGGTCTGCTCGAGGACGTCGAGTGGGGACGCATCCCCAGCCCCAATGCCTCGATCGACGCGACCCTCTCCATGGCCGGCACCACCGGACGAAGGCTGTTGAATACGATCGCCCTCGACGGGAAGATCGACGTCGACGCGCTCGATCTCGACGCGATTCTGGGCCGCAACGAGCCCGGACAATCGCGTGACGTCGGGCCGTTCGATACGGGGAACGGCACGATGACGGTGAAGTTCAACGTCGGCCGTGTCCGTGCCGACCCGTACGAGTTCGCGGATGTGCACGGCGCAGCGACCCTCTCCGACTCGCGTCTGACCGTGCCAACGCTCGCGACGACGCTGGCTGATGGATCCCTCGCAATCACGGCCGACGTCGACCTCTCGAAACCCGGCCTCCTGTACTCGGGCACGCTCGCGCTGCACGGCGCTCAGGTCGGCGCTCTGATGACGCCCGTTGCCGGTGCGGGCTGGGGCACGAGAACGGGCGTCGGCGGCCTCGAGTTGAAGGTCTCCGGGCGGGGCACCGACACGCGCACCCTGGTGCCCAAAATCGAGGCCGATGGCGTTCTCGTATGGACCAACGGCCGCGTCGCGAACTCCGACTATCTCAAAGAGCTCTCGGACATCACGGGCATCCCCGGCTTCCGCGACCTGAGGGTCATCGACTCTGGCGGGAAGTTCAAAGTACGCAACGCCGTCTTGTCTTCCGACCGCATGAGAATCTGGGGCCCCGACGCTGGCATCCAGGCTTCCGGCACGGTCGACTCGAACTACGACGTCGACCTGAAGGTCGCACTCGGCATCGGACCAAATTCCAATCGCAAGCTCTTCTCGACCGGCATCGCCCTGCCGTACGTGAACGGGGAACACGGCTGGCGCTTCGTCCCGGTGAACGTGACCGGGAACCTGGACGACCCCTCGATGAGCGTGCCCACGAAGGCCGTCCTCCAATCAGCGCTGACGACGATCCCAGCGGCCGGCGTTGGAGCCGTGTCGACGGGGCTCGAGGTCTTCCGGGGCGGCACGCGCGCCGTTGCCGAAGGCACGCGGTCGATGCTTGCGGGAAGCGGCGGAGCCGTGAACGAAACCGCGTCCCTGGTCGACGGACGAACCGGGCTGGTCGAGGGACTCGTAACCCACGGGTCCGACGCCGTTGGGGCAACGTTCAGCGGAATCGGCAGCCTGTTCGGCGACGACGGTGACGGCGAAGGTGACGGGCACGACGTAGGGGCCGAGAAGCGCCAATGATCCGAGTCTGTCTGCTGGCTGCGGCGAGCATCGCCTCGGCGATGCTCGCGAGCTGCGAGGCCTCCCCTAGCGGCCCGTCACCGGCGTTCGATCGCGCCCGGCTTCGCGCTTCCAGCGCGGAGCGAGAGTGGCGCACGTACCTCGGCGACCGCGCGAGCACCCACCGCTCGGCGCTGGACCAGATCACCAAGGAGAACGTGTCGGAGCTCGAGATCGCTTGGACCTACGACGCCGGCGACGCATCGGACTCGGGCGGATCGCAGCTCCAATTCAATCCCCTGGTGGTCAAGGGCGTGCTCTACGGGGTGTCCCCTTCCCTGCGACTCTTCGCCCTCGACGCCGGCAACGGTGAGGAGCTCTGGTCGTTCTCGCCTGACACGTCGAGCAAGAGCTGGACGTCGAGTCGCGGCGTCGCGTACTGGGAGGACGGCGACGACGAGCGCATCCTGTTTGGCGCGGGCCCCTATCTGTACGCCGTCGACGCGCGAACGGGTCGCGAGAAGACCGACTTCGGAGAGAACGGCTACATCGATCTCCGCGAGGGCCTCGGCCGCGACGTCGGACAGGACATGATGGGCGTGGTCGTCACGACGCCGGGTACGGTCTTCGAGGACCTCCTGCTGCTGGGGGGGCGAGTGAACGAAGCCGCGGGTGCCGCACCGGGGCACGTACGCGCCTTCGACGTCCGTACCGGCGAACAGCGTTGGATCTTCCACACGATCCCGCAGCCCGGCGAGCTCGGCTACGAGACCTGGCCACCGGACGCGTGGAAGACGGCCGGCGGAGCCAACTCCTGGGCCGGGATCACGGTCGATGCGCAGCGCGGACTCGCGTTCGTGCCCACGGGGTCTGCGTCACCCGACTTCTTCGGGGGCGACCGGGCCGGGAACAACCTGTTCGCGAACTCGCTCGTCGCACTCGACGCGCGGACCGGTGAGCGCCAATGGCATTACCAGTTCGTACGACACGACATGTGGGACCGGGACCTCCCCGCGCCACCCAACCTCGTCGAGATCGAACGCGACGGCGAACGCATCCCCGCCGTCGCTCAAGTGACGAAGACCGGCCACACCTTCGTCTTTCACCGCGAAACGGGCGAGCCGCTGTTTCCTCTTCGCGAGGTGCCGGTCAGCAAGGGCGCAATGCCGGGCGAGGTGCCCGCGAAGAGCCAGCCGCTTCCCTCGGCACCACCACCCTTCGTTCGCCAGGGCTTCACCGTCGCCGACGTGAGCGAGCGTACGCCGGAGGGCCACGCGGAGCTTCTCAGACGCGTGGGAACGCTGAGACTCGGTGGCCCGTTCGAGCCACCGAGCCCCGAAGGAACCATCCTCGCACCAGGCACCGACGGCGGAGCCGAATGGGGCGGCGCCGCCTGGGATCCGAACGCGGGGCTGCTGTTCGTAAATGCAAACCAGATCGTGTCGATCATCCAGATGCTCGAGATTGATGCAGATACGGATCTGATGATGACCCCGGCAACGGGCTACCTCTTCGTATGCGCCTCGTGCCACGGGATGGACATGCGCGGCGACGGAGGATCGATCCCGTCCCTGATCGACGTGAGCGACCGCCTGGGCCCGCTCGAGCTGTACGACATCATCGTCGAGGGACGCGGTCGCATGCCCGGATTCGGCGGCACGCTCGAATGGTGGCAAGCCGCCGTGGTCGCGGGCTGGGTCTACTTCGCCGATCCCGACGACGCGCCGTCTCAATGGGCGTCCCAGGTCGAGGGAGAAGCGACGTTCGTGAACGCGGGATACCAGGATCTGCGAGACTCCGACGGCGTCCCCGGATCAAAACCACCGTGGGGCACCCTCACCGCGATCGACCTTTCCAACGCGTCGATCCGCTGGCAGGTACCCCTTGGCGACTACCCGGTCGTGCTTGCGAGCGGAGAGAGCGGCCTCGGCGCCGAGAACTACGGTGGTCCGGTGCTCACCGCGTCTGGCCTGCTGTTCCTCGCGGCGACACCCGATGCGAAGATCCGCGCGTTCGACTCCGACGACGGCAACGTCCTCTGGGAGGCCGATCTTCCCGCTGCGGGCTTCGCGACGCCCGCGACCTTTGAGGCCGGCGGCCGACAGTTCGTCGTGATCGCCGCCGGGGGCGGTAAGCTCCGCCAGCCATCCGACAGCCGGTACGTCGCCTTCGCTCTACCCAGCGACTGAGAGCCCCGGCGTCGGCAGGCGCTCAGCGCACGCGGCGCACGACACCGCCGCGGACAGGGGCCCGAACCGGGCTGTTCCCACTGTTCAGCCGTCGATTCCCGATCGATTGGCGGCGACGAGAGGCCGGACCGAGGCAGCCTTCGTCCCCGCATCTATCGTAGTTCTCGTTCACGACCGTGAGCCCCTCGTTGAGATCAGAGAACGAGCCACCCGGGGGCAGCGTTCCATTGTTGGCCGCGGCGTTCGACGCATCGATGAGCTTCCCCACGGTCATCCCGCGGATCGAGGCCGGCACGCACGTCGGGTCGAAGACGTAATCCAGTGGGACCGTACCGATCACCGTGTTCATGGTCGCGGCGACGAGCTGGCCGCCCAGCACTCCGGCCATCGTCGACGTGGGATTCGTGGCCTTCCCTCTCAGCTGGTCCGGCGGTCCGCCCGCCGGCAGGTATTCCTGGATCGCGAAGGAGGTCGTCCACTGTGCACTGGCCTGGCCGCCGCCGACCTCCAGCCCCTGCGGGAACGCCGAGGGGAACTCCCGATCCCGCGTACAGCCGGGGTTGTTTCCACGGCACCTGGTTCCCCAGCCGCCCTGTGAGTAGCCGCAGATCTCGCCGGGTGTCGCGGTCGGAATCGGGGTTGCTGTCGGCGTCGGAACCGGGGTCGCGGTCGGAATCGGAGTGGCGGTCGGCGTCGGGACAGGCGTCGCAGTCGGCGTCGGGCTGGCCGTCGGGGTCGGAACCGGAGTCGGGATATGGTCGGGCGTCGGAGTCGGAGTCGGAACTTGGGTTGGAGTTGGGGTCGGGGTCGGGGTCGGGGTTGGGGTTGGGGTCGGGGTCGGCGTCGGAGTCGGAGTCGGAGTCGGGGTCGGGGTCGGGGTCGGGGTCGGGGTCGGGGTCGGAACCGGCGTCGGGATGTTCCCCGGAGTGGGTGTCGGGGTCGGTGAGCCACTCGGCGTCCCGGTCGGGGTGGGCGTCGGTGAACCGCTCGGCGTCCCCGTCGGGATGGGCGTCGGCGAACCACTCGGCGTCCCGGTCGGGACAGGCGTAGGTGAACCGCTCGGCGTTCCCGTCGGCATCGGGGTCGGGGTCGGGGTCGGAGGCGGCACGACCGATGGCTGGGCCGTACCAGTCGGCGTCGGGGTCGGGCTTGGTCTCGGCGTCGGCGACAGAACGGGGTACTTGGCCCGGGTTCCGGATCCATAGTTCGCAACAGACTGCCCATAGAACCCGACGAGCCACGTCTCGAAGCCGACCGGCCCCTTGGTCGTGCGCGGATTCTGCAGGCGAACGAAGCCAGACGAGGTCGGCATCAACGTGGGCGGCAGGAGCGTTTCGAAGATCGTCCCGATGGTCGAGCACGACACGACGACGTCGGGCAAGGACGTGGGAACCTCCATCGTGTCGTAGAAGATGGTGTTGGACGTGACCCCGCGCAGAGGGCGCAGCTCACGCGAGGATTCCTCGAGCGCAAGGAGCGCCACGGTCGTATCGCCCAACATCTCGGGGTTGAAGGTCTGAATGTCGAGACGTTGCAGGTCCATGTCCGGCAGGTCGACGAAGCCCTCGACCCCATCGAGACCGAAGCCTACCGTGTCACCACCGAAGGCCGCGTTCGTGCGCGTATCCGCCAGCGTGAACGCGCCGACCAGCGCCTCGTCCACCAATTCGGGATTCACTCCGGGACGACAGGTGGCGGTCGCTTCGTACGCCGTAATGATCGCGCTACCACGGGCGCCGGCCAGATCCACGATCGGGCCTACCGGATCGTTGTTCTCATCGATGCTGCTGAACTGGCGCGGGTCGACCACCACGGTGTCCGAGGCCGTCAGGCAAATCCATACGTCGACCAGGTGGTCGCAATTGTCTGCCCAGAACACCCAATGCGTCGCCACACTCCGCGGGCCGATGTTCGACACCGACAGGAAGCTCGCGTGCCCTTCCGTCACGTCGAATGGCGCGACCAGCGCAGCCGCCGGCTGCGTTTCGCTGGCCTGCAGGTCATCTGCCAAGCCAAACGCCTCACCGACCCAAAGTGCAGAAAACACACAAACTGCGACCACGGCTGCACTGGCTCGACTCATCATAGAGTACTGATAGTACTGTGGGGCCTGGTCAAATCAACATAGAGTCCGTAGTTCGCGGAGCGCGCCCGCGACGCGCACCGCGCCCCGTTGGTTGACTCCGCAGAGGTGATCGGGTGTGCTCGTCCACCGGTCCGGTCATGCAGGAAGGCTTCGCCAGGGCGCATCAGCCGCGCAGCGCAATCCGCGCGGCGATGCTCGTGGTGGGATTGGCCGGGTTGGCTCTCGCCACGACGACCACGATCACCAGCCTCGGGTGGGTAGGCCGCACCTTCCCCGGCTTCCTGCTGCTCGAAGATCGGGTCGTGGCGGCCATCGGACTCCCACACTGGCCCAGCTCTGCGGTACCCGATCTCTTCCTGAGCCAGATTACGGCGGTCGAGGGCACGCCGGTGTCGTCCGAGGCCGAGATCTACGATTTCGCAGAGAAAGCAGGCTCGCGCAGCACCGTGACGTACGAACTGCGCGATGGCGCGAGGACCTGGGAGCTATCCCTCGAGACGTACACCTTCACCCCCGGAGACTGGTTCTTGCTGTTTGGGAGCTACCTCCTGAACGGAGTCGTCTTTCTCGTGTCGGGGGTTCTCGCGTGGAGCTTTCGGCCGACATCGCCGCTGGCGCGCTCCTTCCTTCTCTTCGCCTCCGCCTCCGCCGGCTATCTCTTCACCGGCATGGACCTGTACGGTCCCGGCACCTTCGTTCACCTGCACCTCCTGGCCCACTCGTTCCTGCCGGCCACCGCACTCGATCTAGCCCTTCTCTTCCCCGATCCTCATCGCCTCGCCCCGAAGCGGTGGATGGCATACCCGCTGGCCGGCTTCGTGTTCGTTCTCTACGAGGTGTTCCTGCAGACCCCACGCGCCTCGACGACGATCTTCCAGATCAACTCGATCTACCTCGGCATGGTCGGGCTCTTCTTCGGGGGGCGACTGCTGTCCGCGTACTTCGATCGCGATGCCCATCTCGCGCGCCAGCGTGTCCGCATCGTCTTGCTCGGGACCCTGCTCGGGCTAACGGTGCCAGGCCTCGTGCTGATCGCGTCAGCCTTCCTGCGCGCAACCGTGGCGATGAACGTACTGCTGTTCGCGTTCTTCGTCTTCCCGGTGTCGCTCGCCTACGCGATCATCATGCACGATCTGTTCGAGATCGAGGCGATGGTGAAGCGCGGAGCGACCTATCTCCTCGCCACGGGAGCCGTCGGTGCCGCCTACGTCGCCGCGGCCACCACCCTAAACGTCGCGCTGCAGGCGGGAGACGTCGTCGACTCCGCCGCCTTCCCGATCCTCTTCACGGTCGTGGTGCTTCTCCTGTTCAACCCCCTGCGCACCCGGCTGCAGAGCCTCGTGGACCGAGTATTTTTTCACACGCGGTACGACGGACCAGAGATCTTGGCCGACATCGGCGCGAAGCTCGCAGCAACCCTCGATCGCGCAGAGATCACGCGCCAGGTCCGCGCGAGTGTCGCCGACGCCATCCCGAACGACGGAGTCCGCGTATTCCTCGACCTCGGAGAGCAGAAGGGACTGCGCGATGAACCGAGTGGCCCGCCCGTCGCAGACATCCTGGTCGAGCCGCTCGTGCGAGAGCGAATCCTCACGCGGTCCGATCCCCCAGAGCTGTTCGCGAGCCCTGCGGTTCACGAGGGCGTGCGCGAAGCACTCGCCGAGATCGGCTCCGAGATCGCCGTTCCGATGCTCTTCGAGGACAAGCTCGTCGGGGTACTCGGCGTCGGCGCCAAGCGCTCCGGGCTCTTCTACACGGCGGGCGACGCGGAGTTCCTGCGCGCTCTCGCTCAGTCGGCAGCCATCGCATTGGAGAATGCAGCTTCCTACGCCGCCCTCGAGGCCCTGAACGCGGAACTCGAAGATCGGGTCCGCGAACGTACGAGCCAGCTCGCCGATGCCAATGCCGATCTGACCAAGGCCTACGACGACCTGAGCAACGCGCAAGTACAGCTGGTGCAATCCGAGAAACTCGTGTCGCTGGGGCGACTCGCAGCCGGAGTCGCTCACGAGATCAACAATCCGGTGAGCTTCATCTCCTCGAACATTGCGCCCCTCAAAGAGCGGCTCGACGAGCTCTCCGCGGCCCTTCCCGCCGAAGCGGTCGAGCCCCTGGAAGAAGCGCGCGAGTTCGTCGACATCATGGGCCGCGGCGCCGAGCGTACGGCGCGCATCGTCAGCGACCTGAGCAGCTTCTCTCGACTCAACGAAGCATCCCGCAAGGAGATCGACCTGCGCGAGGGAATCGACGTGACGGTGCGCCTCCTCGAGTCCCGCTGGCGAGAGAGAATCACCATCCACCGCGAGTACGGGGATCTGCCGCTCATCGAGTGCGACGCGGGCCAGATGAACCAAGTCTTCATGAACCTCCTCGCGAACGCGTGCGACGCAATCGACGATACGGGCAACATCTGGGTCACGGCCTCCGCCACCGCGACCGAGGTGTCCGTGGCAGTGCGCGACGACGGGGTCGGCATGCCTCCCGAGCAGGTCGAGCGCATCTTCGACCCGTTCTACACGACGAAGGATGTGGGCTCAGGCACCGGGCTCGGTCTCGCCACCGTGCATGGGATCGTCCTGGCTCACGACGGCCGCATCGAGGTCGAGAGCAAACCGGGCCGAGGCTCCACCCTGCGCGTGATCCTCCCCACGCAGCGGCCCGTGTGAGCGCAGCCCGTCTCGACGCGCGAGGCCCCCGTCGCGGCCGGGCCCTGTTCTACTTAGGACCGATTTAGGACAGTACCCGCGGCGGGAGCCCGTTTGACAAGAGCCTTGCAAAGGCGACAACTCTTGAGCGCATGGAGCCGAGCCCGGATCTGGTTTACCGCGAGTATCCGATCCTCGTGGTCGACGACGAGCCGGACATTTTGTCGTCGTTCCGGCTCGCGTTTCGTCGTGAGTTCACCGTGCACTGCGCCGAGGGAGGCCTCGCCGGACTCGAGGTTCTGAAGCAGGAGCCGATCGCGGTCGTCGTAGCCGACCAGCGCATGCCCGAGATGAGCGGGCTCGAGTTCCTGCAAAAGACGATGGACGTCCGGCCCGACCTCATCCGCATCATCCTCACCGGCTACACCGACATCGACACGCTGGTCGAGGCGATCAACTCGAGCCGTATCTATCGGTACGTCACGAAGCCCTGGGATCCGAAGGAGCTGCAGATGACTCTGCGGCGGGGCATCGAGGCATTTCGCCTGGAGCGAGAGAACCAGAGGCTCGTAACCGAACTCGCGCGGGCGAACGAGCAGCTCAGCGGCGAGAACGCGTACCTACGCGACCGCGACGCCCGCGAATACCCACGGGGCCTCGTCGGCTCGAGCGGGCCGATGACGAAGATGTACGGACTGCTCGACAAGATTGCCGACTCGCCAACCACCGTGCTGATTCTCGGGGAGACCGGGACGGGCAAAGAGCTGATCGCTCGATCGCTTCACGAGCGAAGCCCCCGCAGCAAGAAGCTCTTCGTCGCCGTAAACTGCGCGGCACTGACGGAGAGTCTTCTCGAGAGCGAACTCTTCGGCCACAAGCGCGGCGCCTTCACCGGCGCGGGGAACGACAAGAAGGGGCTCTTCGAGGTCGCGAACGGTGGTACGTTGTTCCTCGACGAGATCGGCGAAACCACTCCGGCGATGCAGGCGAAACTACTCCGCGTTCTTCAGGAGGGTGAGATCACGCCGGTCGGGGAGACGCGGCCACGCAAGATCGACACGAGGATCGTCGCGGCTACGAACCGCAACCTCGAGGCCGAGGTCGCGCAGGGGCGCTTCCGCGAAGACCTGTACTACCGGCTGCGCGTCGTTCCCGTTCGGGTTCCCCCCCTTCGGGAGCGGCCCGAGGACATTGCCGATCTCGTCGATCACTTCATCGACAAACACGCCGCTCGACTCGGCAAGCGAGTCGCGGGCATCGAGCCCGGGGCGATGAGCGTTCTCACGAACTACCCGTACCCCGGCAACGTTCGCGAGCTCGAGAACGAGATGGAACGGGCCGTTCTCTTATCCGACCCGGGAGAGCCGATCGCAGCCGCGTCGCTGTCGGAGTTCTTCCTCAGCGACCCGCCACTCGCGCCGACGGGCGGCTCGGGCCCCGCACCGAGCCTCGGCGAGTCCGGGCACGGCGGCGAGGAAGGCGACCTACGCGAGCGCACCGATGCGTTCGAGCGCAAGGAGATCCAGGCAACGCTCGAGCGCAGCGAGGGCAAGAAGGCGCGCGCCGCACGTGAGCTGGGAATCACCTATCAGGGGCTTCTCAAGAAGATGCGGCGACTCGGGATGATGGAGTAGTGGGCGGGCGCGGCGCCCGCGCGGCGAGCCTCGCGCTGGCTTCGGGCGGACTCTACGCGCTCGCGCTTCCGCCGGTCGGCCTCGGTTCACTCGGCTGGATCGCGCTCGCGCCGCTGTTCGTCGCGATCGCGTGGGTCGGGCCCGCACGTGCGTTCTGGCTCGGCCTGCTCTGGTTCCTCGCGGCGTCGTTCGGTTTTGCGGCCGCGATGCCCCACCTCATCTCGGCCTATTTCGAGACACCGTGGCTGGTCGGCGCCAGCGCCTTCCTCAGCCTGACCGCCGTCTTCGGGCCGCTCTACGGAGCATACGCCACCTGGCTGTCGTGGCTGGTGCGCCGCGGGGCTGCCAACCCGCTCGTCGCCGCCGCCGGCTTCGCGCTCATCGAATGGGGGCGCACGAGCGCCGGATCGATCTTCGGCTGGGCACTCGTCGCGCACACCCAGACGCCGGGTGCCCTGGTGCTCCAGACCGCCGATCTGGGTGGCGCCTACCTGCCCGGCATGATCCTCGTGGCTACATCGTTCGCGCTCGCGTCGATTCTCTGGCCGCCGCTCGTCCCGGGGCGCCGCTTGGCGTGGGTGGCCGCGGTCGCGGTCGTGATCACGGCCACCCTCGCCTACGGCGTTTCGCGCATCGCGCCCGAACCCACGATCGCCTCCGAGTTCCGGGTGGCCCTCGTGCAGGGAGGCATCACCCACGCCGAACGCTGGAACCCCGCGCGCGAGGCGGAAGACCTCTTCCACTACCTGGAGCTCACCCGCGACACCGATCTACACGAGCCTGACCTCGTCGTATGGCCCGAGTATGCCGTGTCCTTCAATCTGCGCCGCAGCTCCGTTGAACGCACCGAGCTCTTCATCGCCACCGCCGACGGCGGCCCCGATCTTCTCTTCGGTGCGCCGTATCATCGCGGCGGTTCGCCGCCCGTAGTTCAGAACTCGGCGTTCCTCCTTCACGACGGCGCACTTGCCGGGCGCTACGACAAGAACGAGCTCTTGCCCTTCGCGGAACGCAACCCGTGGCCCGAGTTCCTTCCGCTCGACCGCGAGCAATACACGCCTGGGGGCAAGGCGTTCCCACTACGGAGCGGCAGGGTCGAGCTCGGCGTCCATTTGTGCTCCGAAGGACTGCGCCCGGATGTCGCGCGGCAGCTCACCCGCAACGGCGCCACGGTGCTCGCGAACCTCTCGAACGACAGCTGGCTCGGGACCGAGTCGGCGGCCCGCATCCAGCTTCGCAGCGCGGCGCTGCGAGCCATCGAGAACCGGCGGTACTTGTTGCGGGCCACGGGATCTGGGCGGTCCGCTCTGGTGCGGCCCGACGGGCGCGTCGTCGTCACCAGCACCTTCGACGCACCCGACGTGATCTTTGGCGTCGTCGAGCCCCTAGGCGCCGTGACCGCCTACACCCGCTACGGCGACATCATCGTCCTGCTGGCACTGGCGATCGTCCTCGGCGGCTCACTGCGGGCGGCACTCCCGTTGACGGGAGTTCATCGCCCAGGACAACTGGGGTTCACCGAGGACCCCACCGCCCCCAAGAATCCTCAGTCTTCTCGTTGGCGCGGCCCTTGCTCCGGTATCGAGGCGGAAGCCCAAGGCTCCGGATTGACAGTCGTTGACTCGGGGTATGGGATCAACTGGGTTGGAGGATCACGATGATAGCCGTGCGAAATAGAGCCCGTACCGCCCTTGCCACAATCGCCCTCACGGCCATTCCGACCGCAGTCCTCGGCGGAGGCCCCGAAGGCAACAACGCTTCGATCTTCCCCACGGCCTGCTCGACCAACGCCGGGCTGAGCTGCACCGTCGATTCCGACTGCCCCGGCGATGGCCGGTGCGACATCGTGACCGTCGGCCCCAGAATCAAGGGATCCATCATGGTGATCGCCGACGAAAGCCCGTCGGACAACTTCACCACAGCCGACAGACCGGTCGTCACGGTCCTCCTCGAAATGCGACACCCCCCACGGAAGCGCTTCTTTGCCAAGACGTTCCAAACTTTGAGTGGCAGCGGCTGGCCAGAAGTCGGCGAGTGGTTCTCATTCGACGAGAACGAGTTCGACGTTCCGGCTGATCCGAACTCCGAAGACGACGTGCACGACCTCACGGCAGAACGAAGCAATGTTCCAAACTGGAAGTTCATCCGACCGTGCTTCGGGCTGAAACCCGTCGGCGACGCGATCCTCGAGGCCGCTCAGTCCATGTTCCCCGGACAGAGCTTCACGGGACTCACGCCAATCATTGGCAAGCTGAAGCAAACACGATCCGACGCCAATGCCCAAGACTCGTTCACGGCCGACATCGCCCGCACCGCACGCTACACCACCCGGATCTCTTTCGTGAGCCTTTCGACCTCTGACCCGGGTTGCTCCGAAGGCTGAGCGCACGCGAACGACCAATGATTGAAAGGCCCGGGCCGCCATCGCGCTGCCCGGGCCTTTCTGCGTTTGGACAACCGTCGATGCCCGTTCACGCGAACCATCGACCGCGGTTCAACACGAAGGACCGCGCCGCCTCGTGAACCACGATCCTCCTGCGTTTTTCGGCCAGTCGCCCGTGGCACGCAGGTTGCGATGCACTGGTTACGAAGCGGGCGCGTCGGGCGCCCTCCCGAACCGGAGCCGCCGGCTCCCAGGAGAGAACGAATGATCAAGAATAGAATCGCAACTCGACTCGCCGGTGTCGCCCTCGCGGCAGCCCTCATCATCGCAACGGCCGCGTCCGCGGCCCAGGCCAACCAGCAGGTACTCCTGGGCAACTCGTTCGCATCGGGCGACGAGGCCACGGCAGAAGTGAACCTCAAGATCGCAAACGCAAGTGCGGCCGGCTGCAAGGCCATCAGCATCGGCGGCTACGGTCTCGGCGGTGGCGAGACCGGCAAAGAGATCGGAATCCCCGTGCTCCTCGACTGCCCAATCGGCGTCGATCTTCTCCCCAACGGCCAGGCCACAACCCGTGTTTCGGGCAAGCGCCTCGGCGGGACGACCTACTACGAGGTCGACTTCTCGAAGGGCCAGACGGGAGACTCGGTTTGCAGGTCGGTCGGCAAGCGCCCGGACCGCTTCACGCGCGACGGCAACGTCTGCCGGGCGTTCAACCCGGGCTCTCCGTTGTTCCGCCTCAACAGCGGCGACCGTGGCACCGCCTTCTGCCGAGGCAACGAGCAGGGCGTCTGCGCCTTTGCCACCAACAGCTGCATCACCTGCCCCTCGTGCACCAACGGCGTCAACGTCGACCAGAACGGCAGCCGCCTTTACGGCAAGATGTACATCTCCTGCCGCTGACCGACGGGGACGTTGGTCGATCGTGAAGAAGAGCTCCAATCGCGAACCAGCGATTGGGGCTCTTTCGCCCTGCTCAACCAGCGTGCCCAGTTCCATTGGGCGTGCATGCCCTCCTGCAGCGCTTCCATGACTTGATCCAGGCTGAAGCTCGCGGGCTTCTGACGGGGCGGGAACCGCTTGTAAGGTCGCCAGGAACTCTCCGACATAGGCCCAGGCCGGGACGAGGATGAACGCATGATCCATCATCGCGTCGCCGTAGAAGTCCTCACCGGAGCGGCGATTCGCCGAGCGTCCCACCACACCCTGGCACGATCTTGGAAGCAGAACTTCATTCCCAAGAAAACACCCGCTTCCAATCGTCCTTGATCGAAATCACGACCCACCCTTCGGCCTGCGCCTGATCGTAAAGCTCCTCAGAGAATGCCCCGATGCTCGTATCGGGAAGTCCTTGTGCCGGACCGTAGGAGTACTCCCGTACCGGGTCGTCGTGTAGCACCAACATCCCGAGCCGTTTCCCGTTTCCTGCCGCCGTCCACTCGAGCATCTCCCGATCACCGTCCGAATTTCCGAAGGCGGCAATCGGGCGCTTTCCGATGAAGAGATTGATTCCGACCGGCTTTCCCTTGCGATCGTCGATGAAGAAGATCTCCGGCTCGCGCTCGAGAACCGGCGTGCCATCGCGGTATTCGTACTTCGTCACGACGCTCGAGCCGACGACCTGCGAGGTCGGAATCCCGTACGTCGCATCGGAGAACACCCGGAGGAACTCTTGGCCGCCTCCCGAGACGATGAACGTCTGAAAGCCGTTGGCACGCAGGTACTCTAGAACCTCCAGCATCGGTTGGTAGACCAGCTCGTCGTACCGGCGACCAAACCGCGGATCACGGGCAATCGTCAGCCAGCCATCCACGGTTGCCTCGAAGCTCTCGGTCGACATCCCGGCATGCGTCGCCGCCAGGACCTTCTGCCAGTCCTCCATATGAAAGCCCGAGATGGCCGGCTGATTCTCCTCGAGGATGGCGCGAAAGGGCTGCTCGGTCTTCCACTCCGGGTGCGCCGGAGCCAGTGCCCGAACCCGATCCAGTGCGAAGACTGCCTGCGTGTACAGCGGATGCGAGACCCACAGAGTGCCGTCGTTGTCGAACGTCGCGATGCGGTCGCCCGGGGCGACGTACGCTGCGTTCGACTCGTCGGTCGTCGCCGAGACCATCTCGAGGATCGCGTTCCGCGCGACGCCCTCATTCCACGAGGGCAGAGGGGCGCGCGCCACCACGGCCGGGCTGCAGCCGAAAACACCGAGAGAAAGGGTCACGGCGATACCTGCCGCCAGCCGAATCACGCTTGAGCGCGAAAACACATGCATGCCTCGCTATGCGACACTCGGCGCGTCCGATCAAGCAACGCGGGGCACGCGTCGATGTCGCACCACGCACTACCGCGCTGGCCCGGGCCGAAGCTGCGTGACACAACGCTGCGACGTGCAGACCGACGTCGCAATCATCGGTGGGGGCCCCGTCGGGCTGTGTCTCGCCGTGGATCTGGGTTCGCGAGGAGTCCGGTGCGTTCTGATCGAGCGGCGGGAACGCGGCGCCCCGGCCTTCCCCACCGCCAACCATGTAGGGGTTCGCACGATGGAACACCTGCGACGCCTCGGCCTCGCGGGCGAGGTCGCCTCGGCCTTCCCGTCCGGTGGGCACGGCCACTGGATCGCGGTGACCCACTTCGGCGGCCCGGAGGTGGCTCGCGTCGAGGACGCCCTCGCGGGCCCTCCGGGTGACACGTCGCCCGAGCACGAGGTGTGGGCGCCCAAGCCCTGCTTCGATCCGATTCTGGAACGGACGGCCGAATCGTTCCCGACGATCACGCTCCGCCATGGAGTGCACGTGGAAAGCGTCGCGAATCAACCCGGGGGCGTCGTCTGCTCGCTGCGCGACACGAGAGGCGCCACCTCACGGATGGACGCGCGATACGCGGTCGCCTGCGACGGCGCGGCCAGCTCGGTTCGCGAGGCCAGCGGCATCGCGATGATAGGCCCGCCGCCCCTGCCAATCCGGGTCCACTCCGCGTTCTTTCGCTCGCACCGTCTCGCCGAGCTCGTTCCGGCCGGGGGCGTACAGTTCTCGGTTCTCGGCACACCGGCCGGCCCCACCCGGACGCCGTTTGGCGCCGGTCTCCTGGTCGCGGTCGACGGCCACGATCTCTGGCGGCTCCACGGGCCGGGCCTCGATGCCGACGATGAAGACACGACGCGAGCCCGCCTCGCCGAGCTCGGCATAGACGACGCCGAGATCCTGGCCATGAGCGCCTGGACGCCGCAGCAGGGGCTGAGTGAGACATTTCGCAACGGCCGCATCTTGCTCGCCGGCGACGCCGCCCATGTCGTGACGCCCTTCGGCGGTCTCGGTGTCAACACGGGCATGGCAGATGCATTCGACCTCGCGTGGAAGATCGAGGCGACGTTACGTGGTTGGGGCGGCGAGTTGCTGCTCGACCAAAGCTACGATTTCGAACGCCGCGCGGCCGCGATCGACCTGCTGCAGTATCAAGGACTCGATCTCTCCGGCGACGAACCGATTCGTTTACACCCGCCGCTACCGCTCTTCGATGCCCCTTACGAAGGGCTCTGGCAGACCGGGCCCGAGGGCGACACGGCGCGGGATGCGTACGGCCGGGGATTGATCGCGTCTCGCGGCGACGAGTACGACAAGCCCGTGATCGACCTCGGGTATCGCTACGACGGTTCTCCGGTCATCTGCGACGACGGATCGAACGCGCCGGACCGCAGCGACCGAAGCCACTACGTCCAAACTGCGAAGCCGGGCGGCCGAGCCCCGCACCTGTGGCTCGACGACAGGCGCTCGACTCTGGACCTGTTCGGTCGAGGATTCGTCCTACTCCGCACCAGCAACGACGCGGACGCCGCCCCGTTCGAACGCGCGGCCGCGGCTCGCAACATGCCGCTGCACGTCGAGACCGCGCCCGAGGCGACGACGGCCTACGAGAGCGCGCTCACCCTCGTCCGCCCCGATGGCTTCGTCGCGTGGCGCGGAGCAGAGCCGGGGACCGAAGCCGCCGCGATCCTCGACATGGTCCGAGGCGCGGGCGCGGCCTGACGACCCAAAAGGCGGCTACGCCACCGACGTGGTAATCGGCCAGAACGACCTGCGGCTCAACGCCGTCGAGACGACAGGCCTCCTCCGACGAGCCCGCAAGCGTCACCACGCACCCCCACGCCTCCAACTGGCTACGCATTCCGTCACGCACCGTCGGGTCGTCGTCGATCGCCAGCACCGCGAGACCATCCAAGCGCGACAGGGCGACGGGCGCGGTTTCGGCACGGCGCACGACCGGATCGCCACTCGGCAGCACCAGCGTAAAGGCCGTCCCGCGCCCGGGAGTCGGATCGAGACGAAAGTCGTGCCCCAGCAACTCCATCAATCGCCGAACGATCGACAGCCCCAGCCCGAGGCCCTCCTCGGGGCTCTCGACGTGACGAATCGAACCGAGGCCGTGGGCGTCCTGCTCGAACTGGGGCTGGTCGAGACCTGAAAAGAGGGCCGCGCCGGGCAGATCGCACCCCGAACCAGTCCGGCTGCGCAAAGCGCATGGCCCTTCAGCCTGCGGGGCCAGGCCCCCCGGTTGACGGGTCCGGCCCTGCGCGCGAGAACGTGGAATGCGCAGGCCCCGGCCCCTCGGCCGCTGATCTCGGGCCCTGCCATGGAACCGGAGTCGGCCGCCATGAATCAACCTCTCACCCATCGCAGCCTCACATGGGCAGCCTGCCTCATCGGAGCCTCGGCATGGATCGGCTGCTCGGATGCGAATCTGGGCGGGGGCGGTGAGCCGACGCCTCCGGTCGAAGAGGGGCCCGCGCAGTGGACGATGCTCGGCCGAGACTACGCATCGACGTACCACCAGCGACTCGAAGAAAAGATCACCCGTGAGAATGTCAGCGATCTGAAGCTCCATTGGTCCTTCGAGCCGGCCGCCCAGCCGAACGGCACACCGGTCGTCGTCGACGGAGTCGTATACGCTACGTCCAACGGAGGCTCGTACGCGCTCGACGCCGACACGGGAGAGGTCATCTGGGAGAACCTCGAGCTTCCCGCATCGTCGTCCGCCGCGTACTACGAGGGCGTCCTCTACATCCACACGCGCGCCGGCGTCGTCTCGGCCGTCGATCCGGCAAGCGGCGAGGTCATCTGGGAATCGCCGAGCGATACGCACCGAGTCACGTCGGGCTACTCATCGCCGATTCCCGTCGACCGCTACGTGCTCGTCGGCGCATCATCGAACGAAGAAGGCGCGGTCGCCGACGGCGCGACCTTCCAAGGTGGCGTCGTTGCGTTCGACCGGGAAACGGGCGAACGAGTCTGGCGGCACTACACCGCCATCGATCCGTACAACGGCGCGACGGTGTGGTCGACGGTCACCGTCGACGTCGAGACGCGCAAGGTCTTCGCCACGACGGGAAACAACTACACCGGCGAGGGCGGACCGAGCTCCGATTCGATCTTCTCCCTCGATCTCGATTCGGGTGAGCTCGTGTGGACGACACAGCTCACCGAGGACGACGTCTTCACCATCTTGAACCCGAAGAGCCCCGACAGCGACTTTGGCACGAACCCGACGCTGTTCGAAGCAACCGTCGACGGCGTGACGCGCAAGATGCTGGCGGCTGGCCAGAAGTCCGGCGTCATCTGGGGGCTGGATCGAGAGACCGGCGAGGTCCTCTGGGAGAGCCCCATCACCACGGGCAGCGCGCTCATCGGCGGCGTCCTCAACACGGGCGCCTACGACGGCGAACGCCTCTTCTTCGTTTCACACAACAGCCGAAACAGGGAGGACAGCCAGCTGGTTGCGCTCGACCCAGGCACGGGATCGGTCGTTTGGCAGAAGAACCTCGACAATTGGGTCTGGGGTCCCGTCACGATCGCGAACGGGCTTCTCTTCGTCCCGACCTGGACCACGCTCCGCGCCTTCAATACCGAGACCGGCGAGGAGCTCTTCGCCTACGACACTCCGGGTACGATCGCGTCGGGGACCGCGATCGTCGACGGCCGCCTCTACTTCGGCAGCGGCATGGCCTACATCGTCGGCGAGCGCGAGAGCACGATCTTCGCACTCTCTCTCCCCGGCGATGACGTCCCAGCACCCGAGCCCACCACGGCACCCACCCCCACGCCGTCCGATTCGACCTTCACGTCGGTATACAACGACATCTTCGTGGGAGCGGGCTGCGCGAACGGAAGCTGCCACGGGGCCAACGCCGGCGAGCTCTCGTTCGCAGATCAGCAAACCGCCTACGCCGAGTTGGTCGGCGTGGCAGCGATGGGCACGGCTTGCGCCGACACCGAGATGCTTCGGGTCGACCCCGGCAACCCAGACGGCAGCCTGTTGATGAACAAGGTCTCGGCCGCCGAACCCATTTGCGGGGACACGATGCCGATCGCCGGCATGCTCGACCCCGATCAGATCGACCGGATCCGCGAGTGGATCGTCGACGGCGCTGCGAACGACTGACCCTTGCCGAACCCGAGAGCCGGCCTGCGGGCCCGAATCTACGATGCGGCGATCCTGCCTCTCACCACGTCCTGGTACGCCGCGGTGCTCGCCCGCGTGCCGGACGGCACGACGATCCTCGACGTCGGAATCGGGACCGGCGGCGCGCTCGCTGCGAACGGAGAACGCTTGCGCGAGAAGAACCTCCGCGTGACCGGAATCGACATCGACCACGACTACATCGCGCGCTGTCAGCGGCTGATCGCCGACAAGAATCTCACCGATCGCGTAGAGGCCCGGCTCGAGTCCGTCTACGACCACGCCGGCGGCCCGTACGACGCGGTGTACTTCAGCGCGAGCTTCATGCTCCTACCCAACCCGCGCGCAGCCCTCGACCACGTCGGCGCAATGCTACGACCCGGCGGGCGACTCTACTTCACGCAAACGTTCGAGAACGAGCGATCCGCACTGATGGAACGCTTCAAGCCAATGCTCCGCACGCTCACCACGATCGACTTCGGCCGCGTCACCTACGAAGACGACTTTCGCACCGAGCTGCGCACCGCAGGTGTCGACCTCATCGAGATGGCCAAGCTCGGGGGAACGGGATCGCGCTCGTACCACATCGCCGTAGCTCGACCGACCGAGGCCAGCGCCTAACGCAGCGAGCCCTTACAGATTCCAGCGAAGCGCGACGCGTGGGTCCGGCGTGTACGAGCAGAACGTACCGGTCCTCACGGTGGCGGAGAAGTGCTGCCCGAGCTCGGGACTGGCCTTCTCGACCTTTCGCAGCACCGAACGAATTGCTCGCGTCACGCTGAGCCGCGCCTGCTCTTTGCGCGACGACGCCTTGCGATCGCGCCCCCCGAGGCCCACACCGCGCGCGAGCTCCGTCTGCAACGCCTCCATCTCCCCGCGCGCACGCTCGAGCCGGCCCAAATCATTGAAGCTCTCGGCCTCGGCGATCTCTTCTTGAAGGTCCCGAAGCCGCGCCCGGTAGGCCTCCTTGGCCTGCGGGTCGAGCATCTCTCCCGCATCCTCATCCATTGCCGCACGTACGCCGAGCTCCGCTTCGAGCCTTCGCGGACTCCCCGACGGCGCGGGAGCGGCTCCCCCGAACAGATCCGCACAATGCAGCTCTTGGCCCGGCGCCGCCAACAACCGAGAGAGGTAGCGCAACCCAAGGGCATCCTTCAGGCGGAAGACCTCGCCCTGCCAACCGATCGTCCAGTATTCGCCCTCACGCACGAGCGCACCTTCGACGGGAGGAGCGTCGGCCCGCGCGAGCGGCGCCGACACGAGCGTTGGGCGGGTCGAGCCCGTCCTGTCGAGAACGCCTTGCGCATCCGCGTTGATTCCCGGGAGCGAGAGTGAGTCACCGATCGCAAACGCTGCGTCGAGCAGCGCGTGCGCTCGCTCACGCCGCTCGGGCACCTTGCCCCCCGCTCCCGTCGTGAGCAGCGCGTCGGCCTGCGCGATCTCCGAACGAGCCTCCGCCGGCCGCGCACCGATGCGCCCGTGCATCGCGATGGCATGCGCGAAGTGCGCGCTGGATTCCGGGTCCTTTCCGAGGAGAGCCGCGAGCCGACCAAGGCTGTGCGAGACCGAACCGACACACAGCGCCGCGTTCGCGAGCACGACGTTGTGATCCGCGTAGGGCAGCAAGCGGTCGTACAAGAGCTGTGCGCGCTCGATATCCTTCAGAACCCAGACGGTCTCGGCGAGAAAGTAGCCGATGACGAGATAGTTCGCGTCGCGCGGAAGGTCCTCGAACGATTGCGCCGCGAGCCGATCGAGCTGTTCCCGCGACGACGCTTCGTCTCCGAGGCTCGCGTGCAAAGCAGCCAACGCCGCTCGCCACGCCGGGATCGCGGGATAGCGACGTACGAAGCCGATCGCCGGCTCGATGAGCGAAGCGAGGTCTCCCGAGAGTCGGGCGATCTCGATCTGTTGGATGGCGAAGAAATGCGTCGCGTTCTCGCCCTGCGCCCCGACCCCGAGGGCGAGGCTCTCCTCGGCCAGCTTGCGCCCCTCTTCCAGCCGACCCGCAAGGAGCGCGCGCATCGCTCGCGCGACGCTCGCGTACCAATCGAAATGAGGCTGCTTCCATTGCTCGGCGAGCTGGCCGTACGTCTCGATGTCGCGGTCGACCGAAACGATGTCACCCGCCTCGAGCTTGTCGATGATGCGCCAAAAGTGACCCGACCCAGGGGTACCTGCGTCGCTGGTCACCGCGGCGATCTCGATCATCGCGTTGGCGAGTTCCAACCGCTCCTCGAGCGTATCCGGTCCCCAGAGCGCGAAGTGAGCCGCGTCGAGAACGTAGATCTGTGTGTTCGGGTCGCCGAGCCGCAACGCCATCTCACGGGCCTGGCGCGTAAGATCCAGACGGCGCTCCACTTGATCCGACCAGTAGTAGGCGACCGACAGGCGCGCGAGCAATCGAGCGTGGAGAGCCGAGTCCCCCGCCTGCACCTCCACCGCCTCGGCCAACAGATCGACCACCGGCTGCTCGAGGATGCCTACGGTGCCCCAGATCCCGCCGAGGCCGAAGGCCGCCCGCCCCAGCGCCTTCGCCGAGGCCTCCGGGTAGGCTCCCCTCAAGGAGCGCGCCATTCCAGCCGACCGCAGGAAGGCTTCCTGCGCCGCTTCCCGGTCTCCGGCGCGATGATGTGCCTCGCCTTGGGCGAGCAGGTAGCGACACCGCGCAACGGGGTCCGGCTGCGTGACGTAGCCGCTCAGCTCGAATGCGCGGCCGAACTGCAGCGCCGCGTCCTCGAACGCAAGACCGTCGGTCGACGCATCGCCCGCGCGCACCGCATAGTCGACGGCCTTGTCGGCACCGCCGCCGAGTGCGGCCTCATGAAAGTGATGCGCCAACTCCGCCAGGGGGGCCTCGGCTCCTTCGGTCGATACCGCCTCGAGTGCTTCGCCGATGCGTCGATGGAGCCCGATTCGTTCGACCGTTCGAAGTCGATCGTAGAGCGTCTCTCTCATCAACCCGTGCTCGAAACGCCAGCAGCCGAGAGTGCCGGGCACTTCGGTGACGACGCGCGCCGCCTCCGCTTCGTCCAGAAGCCCGAGGAGCTTGCCCCGATCCACACGCGCAACCGCCTCGAGCAGCGGCAGAGCGAACTCTCGCCCGATCGCGGCGGCCGCGACGAGCACATCTTGGCAGCCGTCGGAGAGGCGCCCTAGACGATGGCCGATCACATCACGCACCCCGTCCGGCAGAGACACCGCAGCCGCGCTGCCGCTCTCGGTGCGGTCCGACTCGAGCTCGCGCCCTTCCTCGAGGTTGCGCAGCATCTCCTCGACGAAGAACGGGTTCCCCTCGGTATCGACGACGATCCGATCCAACACGCGGGAAGGAACCGAGCGCCCTTCCGTCGACTCCACGAGTGCGCGCACGTCCGTGGGGATGAGTCCTCTCAGATGGAGTGGCGTCGCCCGCGATGCGCGACGAAGAGATGCAATACACTTCGCCACCGAACCGCGGGGTTCGATGTCGGCGTCGCGGTACGTCACGACGATGCTGATGCGCGCCGCGTCGACCTCACGCATGAAGAACTGGAGGAGAGCGAGCGACGGCCCGTCGGCCCAGTGCAAGTCATCGATCACGATCTGCAACGGGCGATGCCGAGCCGCGGCGACCAAGAAGCGACTCACCCCGTCGAACAAGCGGAACCGGCTGGCGGACTCACTTTCCACCTCCGGCTCGAATTCGCCAGGGTGCTCGACCAGCACCTGAGCGAGGCTCGGTGCCGCCTCACCGCCTGCCAACTCCTCGATCTCCGCGCCCCCCTCCTCTACGAGCGAGCGAAGGATTTGCGCAAACGGCCAAAACGCAGGCGCGGCGCCCCCCTCGTAGCAACGCCCGAACAGGGTGACCGCGCCGCGCAGCCTCGCGTAGGTGCAGATCTCCTGGGCGAGACGCGTCTTTCCGATCCCGGGTTCGCCAGCGACGAGAGACAAGCACGCATGCCCCGCGAACGCCTCTTCGAGGGAACCGCGCAGCTTCGACATCTCCTCGGCGCGACCGACGAAGAGCCCGCGAGCGAGTCGGTCGAGCGGGTTTCGCTTCCGCTCTCCGGCCACCGGACCCGCGTCCAGCTGGTGGCCCTGGAGTGAGCGAATCGCATCGCACACGGACTCGGCCGTCGGCAGACGATCGTCCATCGACTTCGAGAGCAAACGGAGGACGAGTTCGTCGACCTCGTGCGGCAACCCGCTCGTGTGCCACGACGGGGCAACGGGTGCCGCGTGGAGATGCTGCGACACGACAGCGATCGGGGTATCGGCCAGAAACGGCGGACGACCCGCGAGCATCTCGTAGAGCATCGCGCCCAGCGCGTACAGATCTGTCTGCGGCCCAAGCGGCTGCCCGAGCGCCTGCTCCGGCGACATGTACTCCGGTGTACCGACGACCGACCCCGACGTCGTCACCCGCGGCCGGTCCAAGAAGAGTGCTAGCCCGAAGTCACCGAGCTTCACGTTTCCCTTGTCGTCTAGCCAGACGTTCGCGGGTTTCAGATCTCGGTGCAGGATCCCCTCCGCATGCGCATGCGTCAGCGCCTCGGCCATCTGAAGGGCCACGCGCAATGCTTCCGGAGCGGAGAGGCGGCGGTCCGGTTGATCCGCCAGCCAGATCGCGACCGACTCGCCCGACATGAATTCGGTCACGAGGTAAGGGCGGCCTTCTTCTTCCCCGGCGTCGAGAATCGTGACGACGTGGGCATGGCCACCGAGCCGCGCCAAGGCCTGGACCTCGCGCTGCAGCCGTTCCCGCTCGCCGTCCTCGAGCGCCGCGGCCTTGATCCAGGCTACGACCACACGGCGGTCCAGCCGCGTGTCGCGGGCGAGGTACACGTCCTTTCGTCCGCCCTCACCCAGGGGCCGCTCCACCACATAGCGCCCAGCGGCGAAGGTTTTTGGGGGATCAGCAGTCATCGAAGAGCGCCCGGCTCCCTATAGCACTTCGGCCTCAGCGGCGTTCGCGCTTAGACGGCGCCGCGGAGCATCAGCGGCGCCTCGCGACGGCCCCGGAGGCGGTCCAGCCGGCGTTCCCCCAGCAGATCCCCGGGTTCGAGACGCACCCGAGGGTCGTCCGCCTCGATGAGGCCCAGCGTACGGGCGAGCACCGCCACCAGTTCCTCGGGCGAGCGGCCCGCCTCGCGATGATCGCGGAGCGGTACCCCACGCGCGCGCTTTGCAAGGCGCTCGCCGTCAGCCGCCAGCACCAGCGGCGCATGAGCGAAGCTCGGTGCGTGCCCTCCCAGAAGCTCGGCGAGCACTACCTGGCGAGGGGCGGAGCCGAGCAGATCGGCACCACGGACGGCCTCGGTAATCTCCATCGCGAGATCATCCACGACCACCGCGAGCTGGTACGAGTAGATGCCGTCGCCCCGCTTCAACACGAAGTCACCCACATCCGACGCAACGTTCTGCGTGAGTGGACCGAGAAAGCGGTCGTCGATCGATACGTCCCGATCCGGCACGCGAATCCGAGTCGCTGGAGCGCGCTTCCACTCGCGCTGCGTCAGACCCTTCTCGCGGCAGAGCCCGGGATAACGCGGGCCCTCCTCGCCGAGGTGGGGCGCACTCGCAACCCGCGCAATCTCTGCTCGCGAGCAGTCGCAATGGTAGAGAAGGTCGTCCGCTGCGAGGCGCGCGATCGCTTCTTCGTATCGCGCGAAACGCTCCGACTGCGCGTAGGGTGCGAAGGAGCCGCCCTCACCCGGCCCCTCATCCCAATCGAGTCCGAGCCAACGGAGATCTTCGAGCTGACGATCGATGGAACCCGCCACGATGCGGGGCGTATCGATGTCCTCTACCCGCAGCACGAGGCGACCGCCGGCCTCCCGTGCCGCCATCCACGTGACGAGCGCGGTTGCCGCGCAACCCAGGTGAAGATCACCGGTGGGAGAGGGCGCAAACCGTCCTCGATAGGTGCCACCCGTGTGCATCGTATCTGCTTACTACGTGCACGAGCGATCCTTGACCACCTCTCGGGCGCATGGTCTCGTCCGCAGGTGACTGTCGACACGACTCGGCGCATCCTTTGGATCGCTCTGCTGTTGGTGCTCCCCGTACCTTACTGGGTGATGGAGGGTGGCTGGGTTCCCGCCATCTGGCTCTACCAGCTCGCGGGCTTCACAGTCGCCGTCTTCGCAACGGAGGGCGGGTCGATCGTGGGATTGATCACCGGACTGTTCGTTCTCGAAGCCGTTCTCGCAACGCTCGGCCTCTACCTCGTCGCGCGCCTGGGCGCGCGGCTCCTGCAGCGGGCCCTCCCCGACGCGTGGCGGAGGAGGGGGGCCATCGCCAGCGTAGCGGTTCTGCTTTGCGCGGCTCTGTTGCGCCTTTACACGACGCCACTCGTCGAGGGCGGCGAGCGCGTCAATCTGCTGCAGCTCTTCGTATCCGCATGAGTGCACTCTGCCGGTTCTCGCTCGCCGCGCTGGCCTGCGTGTGCCTCGCAGCGGGCGCGGCCTCCGCCGAGCCGCCCCCGGACTGCGCCAACCACGATCCATCGAGGCGCGCCTTCTTCGGTGACCTGCACGTCCACACCACGCTTTCTCTCGACGCGGCGACGCAAGGAACGGTGCTTCGACCGCGTGACGCCTATCGCTTTGCGCAGGGCAGCGAGGTCGGGATCCAACCCCACGACTCAACCGGCAAGCCGCTTCGCACCCTCCGCCTTCGCCGCGCCCTCGACTTCGCCGCAATCACCGACCATGCAGAGCTCTTCGGGGAGCTTCGGACGTGCCGCACCCCGGGGCTCCCTGGACACGACTCGCCGATATGCCGGGTGTACCGCCGTTGGCCACGACTCGCCTTCTTCATGATGAACTCGCGAAACGCCGAGGGCGCCGATGCCACGCGATTCAGCTTCTGCGGAGAGAACGACGAGCATTGCCTCGCAGCGGCGGCAACGCCGTGGCAAGAGACGATCGACGCAGCCGAGGAGGCGTACGACCGAACGGACGCGTGCGACTTCACGAGCTTCGTCGCGTACGAGTGGACGGGTGCGCCCATGAGCTCGAACCTCCACCGCAACGTGATCTTCCGGAACGAGAAGGTTCCGGCGCTTCCGGTGAGCTCGCTCGACGCGACGGTCGTGAGCCAGCTGTGGCGAGACCTCGAAGAGAATTGCCTACAGGGCGTCGAGGGCTGCGACGTGCTCGCGATCCCACACAACTCCAACCTGAGCGGCGGACTGATGTTCGGCGACGAGGAGGAAACCGGCCGACCCTTCACAGCCGAATACGCCCGGCTCCGCAAGAGGTCCGAGCCGCTCGCAGAGCTGGTGCAACACAAAGGGGACTCGGAGTGCCGCACGGGTCTGGGCACAAACGACGAGCTGTGCAACTTCGAGTTACTCCCATACGAGAACTTCGCCGGGAAGTTCAGCTCGGTCGAAATCGAGCCCGGCCCGACCAACTTCGTGCGCAATGCCCTGAAGGACGGGCTGCTTCTCGAGGCGCGCCTGGGCACGAATCCGTACCAATTCGGCCTGATCGGAAGCACCGACACCCACCTCGGAACCGCCGGCTACGTCGACGAAAAGGCACACCCGGGCCATGGCGGAGCCGGCACGCCCGCAAAAGACGGAGGGTCGAGACGGCTGCCCGACGACGTCGAGTTCAACCCCGGCGGCCTCGCCGTGGTCTGGGCCGAGGAGAACAGGCGCGATTCGCTGTTCGATGCGATGCGACGGCGCGAGACGTACTCGACGAGCGGGCCGCGACTGTCGGTGCGCTTCTTCGCTGGATGGGAATACCCGCAAGACCTCTGCGACGCGCCGAACTTCGCAGCGCGCGGGTACGCCGGCGGCGTCCCCATGGGCGGCGAACTCACGGACCCACCGGCGGCAGCGGCGGGACCTCGCTTCGCCGTCTCCGCGCTTGCCGACCCCGGCGTTGCTGGAGCGAAGGCCGTCCCCCTCCAGAGGATTCAGATCGTGAAGGGCTGGGCCGCAAACGGGGCAACCCACGAAGAGGTCTACGACGTCGCCGGCGGGCGAGCGGAGGGCAGCTCCGTCGACCCTCTCACGTGCGAGATGTCCGGCAGCGGCCCGAGCGCACTCTGCGCCGTATGGACCGATCCCGACTTCGACCCGAAAGAGCGCGCGTTCTACTACGCCCGCGTACTCGAGAGCCCAACCTGCCGATGGCACACCTGGCTGTGCAACGCGGCCGGCGTACGCTGCAACGATCCCAGCACGATCCCCGAAGACATGGCTCCGTGCTTCGACGACCGCTACCCTTCCACCATCCAGGAACGCGCCGTGACGTCGCCCATCTGGTACTCACCGGCGCCCTGAGGAATGCAGGTGGAGTTGCTCGAGTCCCGCAGGAACGCCGTCGTCGCCTCCATCCTGGCGACGGGCCTCGGCGCGTACATCCTACTGCACTTCGCCGAACCCGACCTCGCCATCACGTGGAGCTACGCACACCTTCACCGCCGCCCGTTCCTTCCGTGGGTCGGGGGAGCGCTCGTCGTTCTGCTCCCCGCGCTCGGAGCCGCGCTTTGGCGTCACCCCGCGGCACAGCGCCCGCTTGGGCATCTCTCCCGCCCCCGAATCTTCGGAACCGTCATCGCCTTGTTCGTCGGCCTCTTCACCCTGAGCCTCTGGTTCCCGCAAGTACCCCACGCGATCGACTCCGCCGAGTTCCTCTTCGGCGCCAGTCAACCAGGCTTTCACTTCAACCCCAGGTGGTACCTCAGCATCCGGACGTACCGCCTTCTTTCCACGGTCCTCGTGCCGCCCTTGTCGCCCGAGCACTTCGCACGAGGCATGAACGCGTTGCTCGGCGCGGTCGCTCTCACCGCGTTCGCCGGCTCCGCGCGCCTCCTCTCAAAGACACGCGGCGAGGCAATCGCGCTGACCCTACTGGTCTGGAGCTCCTTCGCCGTCCTCCAAATGTCGATCGGGTACCTCGACATCTACCCGGTGCCGCTCGCGGTGAGCGCCGTCTACGTCTGGCTGGCGCTTCGCGTGCTCGAGCAACGAACGCAGCTTCTGTGGCCGCTCCTCATCGTCGGGGTGGGACCCTTCTTCTACATCGGGCTGATCTTGCTCGCGCCTTCGGCCATATTCCTCGTGTTCGACGTCGTGCGACGCGACCGCGGCTTCCGCCACGTATGGCGACCAATGCTTCTCACGGCCGCCTGTGCCGTGTTCGCGACCGTCCCCGGACACGGCTACCCGCTCGCCTGGAGCGAGTGGTACGCGGAGGCCGCTCAGGCCGCAAGTTGCCACTGGGGCTATCAGGACAGCAGCTGCCTGCTGCCGCTCGACTACATGTTCAGCTGGCCGCACCTGAACGAGATGATTCACCTCCTGCTCCTGGTGGACGGCATCGGACTGCTCCTGTTCGCGGTGTGTACCAGCTCCGAACTCCTCCGCGACCCACAGAAGATCGATCTCCGAGTCCTCATCCTCGGTTCGATTGCAGCGGGGCACTTCGCGCTGCTCCTGGTCCTCGATCCGCTCTTTGGCCCATACTCGGATTGGGACGCGTACACGTACCCCGCGGTCCCACTGACCCTCCTTGGCGGCTGGGGATTCCTGCTCTGGGGCCGGCGGCAACCGCGCCTCTTCGGGTTCCTGCTCGGGCTGGCTCTCGCGGCAGCGTCGATCCACGCCCTCGCGCGGCTGAACGCAATGCACGTCGACTACCGTCGCCACCTGAAGGAGTCGCCGTGTCACGTGAACTGCGGCCCGCGCGGCTCGTACTACGACACGTGTCGCAACTGCACCTGGGACGGCGTCCTCCTCCTGTGCGAGTGTCGCACCCGCGCGGGAGAGTGGAGAGATTCGGGCACCATGCAGAGGTGCATTCACGGCTACCGAAACAACGACGGGTACTTGCGCTGCGAGTGAGAATGCGGCTCATCCGACGCAGCAGCCGTACCACCGGCGTCGGGCGTCAAGCAATCACTAACGAAACCTTGGGCGCCCGCAGACGATCCGCTATAGGCCCCAGATGGGTACATTCGCAATGACGGGGGGCGCCACCGGCATCGGTGCCGCCGTACGAGAGCAACTCGCCGCGGCGGGCCACGACGTCATCGTCGTCGACATCAAAGACGCGGACATCATCGCCGACCTCTCGACGCCCGAAGGGCGCCAAACCGCCGTCGACGCCATCACGAACAAGGCTCCCGCAGGCCTCGACGGCTTCGTTCCGTGCGCCGGCGTCGGGCCGTCCGTATCCCCGCCTTCTCTCGTCACGCGGATCAACTACTTCGGAACCGTCGTACTCGCGGAGGCGATGAAGCCGCTGCTCCAGAAGAAGAACGGCTGCATGGTGCTGATCTCGTCGAACTCCGCGCCGATGGGAAGCGACGCGGGCTACGTCGACAAGTGCCTCTCCGGGGACGAGGCGGCTGCGACCACCTCGGCG
Organism: Deltaproteobacteria bacterium; assembly: GCA_029262355.1. GTDB lineage: Bacteria > Desulfobacterota > Binatia > UBA12015 > UBA12015 > VGTG01. The sequence goes on along the minus strand of JAJCZO010000333.1, from coordinate 3,633 downwards.
GACGAGATCGGCGACGGCCAGAATGCATACGGCGGCGCCAAGATGGCCCTCACGCGTTGGATGCGGCGCAACTCCGCAGCGTACGCCAAAGATGGAGTGCGCATGAACGCCGTAGCCCCCGGAATGACGAGGACCCCGCTCACCGAGCACGTGATGGCCGACGAGAAGCTCGGCGCAGCGATCAAGGGCTTCGGCGAGACGATACCAACTGGAGCGCTCGGCGTACCTGAACAGATCGCGAACGTGATCACGTTCTTGCTCAGCCCGAAGGCCAACTTCATGTGCGGCTCGGTCGTGTTCGCCGACGGCGGGCACGACGCGATGCTCCGTCCAGACGACTTCTAGCCGGAGCCTAGCGCGGCTCTCTCCCGCGCATTTCCGCCAGGATCGCGGCGTGCTCCGCCTCGCCCAGCGAGAACTGGCGGAAGTACCAGAGGCCGACGGCAAAGCACAGAAACGGCAGACCTCCCATCAGAAACCGAATCGCGAACGTGGTGGCTTCCGTCTGCTCCGCGTTGGGGACGAAGCCAACCCCCTGAAGGGTGAGCCCGACCACCCCAACCATCGTGCCCCCCGCCAACTTCGCGACGAAGTTCCAGGCGGCAAAGTAGGCTCCCTCCTTGCGTTCACCCGTGTTGTACTCGTCCACGTCGATGACGTTGGCCTTCAGCGCCTGCCCGACCGTGCTGCCGCATCCCCCGCCCACTCCGGCGAGGACCGCCGACGTCAACATCAACGAAATGCTGCCTTCGTGCAGGAAGAACAGCCCGCCGAACCCAATCGCCCCCATGACCATCGCGCTGGCCCAGAGCTCGCGCTTGGGGTAACGCGCGCCTAGCCAGACCCAAACAGGAATCGAGAGAAGCGACGGTACCATGTAGGCGATCAGCATCTGGCTGAGAAGTCCTGGTTCCTTCACCACGTACGATACGGCGTACGGCGACAGCACTCCGATGCTGCCCATCCCGAGTTGGTCCAAGAAGTAAACGAGGAGCAGGAGGCGTGCGTGGCCGTTTGCCCAAACGTCACGCAGAGAGCGGCGCAGATCCGTACCTCCCCGTGCGGCGTAGTCACTCGGCTCGGCGGGCAAGGCGAGGACCGCCCAAACGATCATTGCGACCGTGAACACACCGCCGACAAGGACCATCCAGAACGCGGTTTCTCGCGGAGCGACCGCACTTTCCAGGAGGGCCGCGCCTAGGCCACCCGCCACGAGAAGTCCGACCGTCCGCAGCAGGTGACGCGCGCCGAAGACCCGTACGCGTTCGCGCGGCTCCTCGGTCAACTCCGCACCGAGGGCCATCTGCGGCACGTCGAACAGCGTGTAGGCGGTGTAGAAGAGAACGACGGAAACGCCGACCCAAACCACGAGTCCGACGCCCTCGAGAGAGGGGGGTGGCGCCCACATCGCCAGGGCCGTCAGCGCGAGCGGCACCGACGACGCGAGCATCCACGTCTTGCGGCGACCCAGACGGGACGTCGTGCGATCACTGAGGCTGCCAATCAACGGGTCGGAGATGCCGTCCCAAACCCGAGACACGAAGAAGATCACTCCCACCACGCCGGCCGCGATGCCCAGCACGTCCGTCGCGAACTTCATGTAGAGGATCAGGATGAGCGCGTACAGAAAGTTCACGCCCATGGCGGGCAGGCCATAGAGGGCGAGAACGGCCCAGCCGACTGGCGTCGGCCGGTGCGACGAAGATGTCATCGGCCAATCGATCGATTCAAACTGTGTCGCATGCGGTCCCGACCCTATCCGCGCCCGACCAGGTGAGCAACGCAGGAGATCTTCGTCTCTTCACTGGCGAGCGGTCGGGCCCGTGTTACCGTGAGGACCGATCGGCAACCGCGTGAGGAGAGAATCGGAATGACGTCAACCCAAACTCCAGAAACCGCTCACGCCCTGCCGGGTGTGAGCGCGATGAGCCTCTACATACCGGCTCTCCGAGTCGATCTGGAGCAATGGTGCGAGTGGACGAACAACTCCTGGGACAAGGTGCAGGCGATCGTCGGGAAGAGCTTTCGCGTCCCCGGCCCGCACGAGAACGTCTACACGATGGCCGCCAACGCGGTCTTGCGACTCATCGACGAGAACGACGTCGATCCATCGCGCGTCGGCTTTCTGGGCCTCGGCACCGAGTCGAGCACCGACAACGCAGCTGGCGCCGTCATCGTCCGGGGCATGGTCGATCGGGCACTCGACGAACGAGGCAAGCCGCGGCTGTCTCGCAATCTCGAGGTTCCCGAATTCAAGCATGCCTGCCTCGGCGGCGTGTACGCGCTCAAGAACGCCATCCGCTACCTGCGAACAGACGGCGCTGGGCGCCAGGCGATCGTGGTCTGCTCGGACATCGCGGAGTATGAGCGCGGCAGCACCGGCGAACAAACCCAAGGCGCCGGCGCCGTGGCCTTTCTCGTCGAGGACGACCCCCAGCTCTTCACCATCGACCTCGACAAGTCGGGCAGCGCGTCGGCCTACCGCGGTCCGGATTTCCGCAAGCCCTTCGCGCGCCATTGGAAGGACCAGTACGCCCGCACCGGCGACCGGATCGCCGACTTCCCGGTGTTCAGCGGCCCGTACTCCACGTTCTCCTACCTCGATGGGACGGTGAATGCGGTCGAAGAGATGCTGCGTCGCCTCGACGTCTCTGCGGGCGGCTACTACGATGACGTTCGGGCCCTCTTCTTCCATCGGCCCTACCAGCAAATGCCGGTGCAGGCGATGTCCTTCCTGTACGCTCGAGGTCTCGCCCGCGGGGACCACCATCACGACGAGCTGCGCGCACTGTGCGTCGAAGCCGGCGTCGAGTACGCGGCAGTGCTGCGGGAGACCGAGTCCTCCCCCGATCTCTTCGGCACTCTGCTCAGCGACGGGCCGACGAATCCGTACGCCGCCACGAGCGCCGTCGCGGGCCTCCTACGCAAGAAGCCCACCTTCCGCGAGCTTCTGGCCGCCAAGATGAGCCTGGGCGACGAGGTCGTCCGCGATCTCGGGAACCTCTACTCGGCCGCCCTGCCCGCCTGGCTCGCCGCCGGGTTCGAGGACGCCCATGAGCGGGGGATCGAACTGCTCGGCTACCCGATGGTCGCGGTGGGCTACGGCAGCGGCGACGCCGCCGAGGCGATGCCGCTCACTGCTGCTCCGCGGTGGAGAGAGGCCGCGGCACGCCTAGGAACCCGGCGTGCCCTCGCCGGCGCGACCGATCTATCCCGCGAGCAGTACGAGGCGCTGCACGATGGTCGCCGGGTCGACGGCCTCGCTCCGCCCCTTCCCGGCACCTTCGCGATCACCCGGGTCGGCGACACCCACGAGCCCGCGTTCCAAGACCTCTCCGTAGAGTACTACGAGTTCGTTCCCCACGCGTGAGTGCACCCACTCTGGTCGCCCCCGAGACCATCCGGGCCGCCCTCGTCATCCACCCCGAGCGGCGAGACCGGTTTCCCGAAGTGCGCGATGCGTGCGTGTTCGTGCGAGGCTCGGCCAACATCGAACTCGAAACTCGCGGTGATGGGCGGGACGCGGATCGGGTCCGCGAACTGGTCACCTCGACCGACGCCAACGTCGTCATCGCGGCCGGCGGAGATGGCACCGTCGCTACCGTCGCGCGTGGTCTTCTCGCCCTGCCCCGC
>JAJCZO010000332.1 GCA_029262355.1 Deltaproteobacteria bacterium | reverse complement strand
CTGGTCGCCGAGGGCGAGGTGGCCGCGCGGGCCGTGCTGCCTTCGGCTCTGTACCTGGCCGGCGAGCACGACGTACCCGAAGGTGCCCTCGCACTTCCGTGGACGGAGGACTCGCGGCGCGCCGTGGGCTTGCTCGCGCGGAGGCTCGGGGCGCGGGTGGCCGGACGACTGGTCGTCTCGGCGAAGTCGTGGCTGTGCCACGGGGGCGTCGATCGGGAAGCGCGGATCCTCCCGTGGGGCGGTCCGGACGAGGTGGAGAAGGTCTCCCCGGTGGAGGCGTCGACCGCAGTGCTGGCGCACATTCGCGACGCCTGGAACGCCGCGCACCGCAGCGCACCGCTCGAAGAGCAGGACGTGGTCCTCACGGTGCCGGCCTCGTTCGACGAGGTCGCGCGCGAGCTGACGGTGCGGGCCGCCTTGGACGCGGGGCTCCCGCGCTTGCGCCTCCTCGAAGAGCCGCAGGCAGCGATCTACGCCTGGATCGCGGCACACGACGGCTGGCAGGATGCACTCGCGGGCCGGCGCACGATCCTCGTCTTGGACGTGGGCGGCGGCACGACCGACTTCTCGACCATTGCCGTCTGCCGCGGTGCCGACGGGGTGGGGCTGGAGCGCGTATCGGTGGGCGACCACGTCCTGCTCGGCGGAGACAACATGGACCTCGCTCTGGCCACGCTGGTGCTGCGGCGGGCCGGCAGCGGTGCGCTCGACGCGACGCGGTGGCAACAGCTATCGGCGTTGTGTCGCGAGGCGAAGGAGCGCCTCCTGGGCGAGGCCCCGCCCGCAAAGGTCCCCGTGTCTGTCGCGGGCCGGGGCCGCGGCGTGGTTGCGGGCACGGTACGGGCGGACCTGGTCGCCGAGGATGTCCTCGAAGCGGTGCTCGAAGGTTTCTTTCCTGCTGCCGACGCCGCCGCGATACCCGAGCGTGGCAGCCGGGTCGGTTTAGTGGAGTTCGGCTTGCCCTACGCCGCGGACGCGGCCATCACGCGCCACCTGGCCGAGTTTCTGCGGGGCGCGCGGCGCGAAGGAGAGGAGTCGGCCGCTCCGGACGCGGTGCTCTTCAACGGTGGGGCCGTCAAGCCGGACGCGGTGCGCGCGCGGGTGCTCGATGTCATCGAAGATTGGAGCGATCAGCGCCCAGTCGAGTTGGCGGGGGCCGACCTCGACCTCGCGGTCTCTCGCGGGGCGGTTGCTTACGGGTTCGCGCGTCGCGGAATCGGGATGCGGATCGCTGGCGGGGCGCCGCGCTCGTACTACCTCGGGCTGGCCGATGACCGCGAGGCGGCTAGCCATCGAGTGATCTGCATTGCGCCCCGCGGGATGCAGGAGGGCACGGAGATCGACGTGTCCGAGCACGACTTCGTCGTCGCGGCCAACCAGCCCGTGCGGTTCGGCATCTATGCGTCGAGTACGCGCAGTGGGGATGAGGTGGGGCAGGTGCTCGATGTCGCGGCGCAGAGCGTGGTCGAACTCCCGGAGATGACGACGGTTCTGCGTTTCGGACGATCGCTCGCAGCGCGTGAGGTGCCGGTCTCGCTGCGGGTTCACCTCACAGAGACGGGAACCCTCGAGGTGTGGTGTCTGTCGAAGACGACTGATCACCGCTGGAGGCTGAGTTTTGACCTGCGGGCGCGCTCGGGGCCCGAGGGGGCAACTGGTCCGAGCCCAGACGCGGCGGCGCCCGACGACCTCCAGGAACTGATCGTGCCGGACGATGTAATGCAGCAAGCGCTGTCCATTCTCGACGGTTGCTTTGCGGGCGACGACGAGCCGCTGAAGATTACCCGGCGCCTCGAAGAGGCGATCGGTGCGGGCAAGGACGCTTGGTCGCTTGCTTGTATCCGGCGGCTGCTCGACCGTTTGCTCGAACTCGAGCAGGGGCGTCGCCGTACGCCGGAGCACGAAGCGCGCTGGTTCAACCTGGCCGGGTTCTTCATGCGACCCGGTTGGGGAGAGGAGCGGGATTCCTGGCGCGCGGAGCAGCTGTGGCGCCTGTTCAACGGCGGACTCGCGTTCGCCAACTCGACGCAGGGCCGGGCCGAATGGTGGACGATGTGGAAGCGGTCGGCTCCGGGCTTGGAGCGGGCGCAGCAGCAGGTTCTCCATCAGGAGATTCGTCCCGTGCTCGTCCCCGATGCGCGCAAGAAGGGCAAGCCGCTACGCTGGAAGGCGGGCAAACAAGAGACGCGCGAGCTGTGGCAGGTGGCAGGGAGTTTGGAGAGAATCGACGCGAAGGCAAAGCGGGAGCTCGCCGCAGTGCTCGTGCCGCGGATCGTGAGAGGCAAGGGGACCGACGCGGAGATCTGGGCGCTGGGTCGCTTGGCCGCTCGCGCGCCCGTGTATGGCCCGGCGAACACGGTGGTGGACAAGGCGACGGTCGAACCCTGGTTGGAGAAGCTCGTGTCGGCCAAGTGGGAACGACCCTCGAGCGTGGCGCTGGCGGTTGCACAGATCTCGCGCCGAACGGGCGATCCCGCGAGAGACGTCGGCGCGGGCCTGGCCGCAGCCGTGGTCGAGCGCCTTGGCTCGGAGGCCGCCGGGAAGGGCTTGGCGCGGTGGGTGAGCGAGGTGGTTCCCATGGATGCGACGCAGCAGGCACTCGTGCTGTCCGAGGCGCTGCCCAGCGGCCTTAGACTTGTATCCGAGGTAGGTACCGACGCGGCTTGAGCACGCGGGGCTGTCCGCTCACGGTAGCCCATGATGGGTACCGAGAAGGATTCCCGGGGGGCACTCGGCCGAGCCGGTGAGGAGGCCGCGTGTGAGGAGCTCGTCCGACGAGGCTACGAGATCTTGGAGCGCAACGTGCGGCTTGCTGGCGCCGAGATCGACATCATTGCGCGCGATGGGCCGAGCCTGGTCTTCGTAGAAGTCCGGTCGCGCTCGAGCCGCCGGCACGGCAGCCCCCTGGAGACCGTGGGGCGGCGCAAGCAGACCCGCATCGCCCGGGCGGCTATGGCGTTCCTGGCCCGGCAGGGTGGACGGCAGAACGCGACCCGATTCGACGTGGTCGGCGTCGATTGGGTGCGGGGCCGGGCCGTCTGTACGGTGATCCCGGGCGCCTTCGACAGCCCGTTCTGAGTCCCCCCTTTTTCCGTGGGCGCCGACGTGTTTACGAGAGAGCCGCATGTTGGACATCCGCCTCATTCGTGAAGACCCCGATCAAGTGAAGGCCGGGCTGGAGAAGGTGCAGTGCCCGCCATCGGTGGTCGACGAGATCTTGGCCCTCGACAAACGGCGGCGCGAGGCGCTCCACGAGCTCGAGAGCAAACGGGCCGAGCGCGGCCGGCGGTCCAAGGAGATCGGCAAGCTGCCGCCAGACGAGCGGAAGGCGGCCGGCGCGGCGCTGGGCTCCATGAGTGCCGAGCTTTCGGCGGCGGAGGCCGTGGCGCACGAGGCCGACGAGGAGTTCCAGCGCAAGATGCTGGAGATCCCGAACCTGCCGCATCCCGACGTGCCGGCTGGAGCCGATGACTCGGCGAATATCGTCGTGCGGGAGGCCGGGTCGTTGCCCCAGTTCGATTTCGAGCCAAAGTGTCATTGGGATCTGGGTCCGGCTCTCGGTGCGATCGACTTCGAGCGCGGCGTCAAGATTTCCGGCACACGCTTCTACGTTCTGACTGGCCCGGGAGCGCGTCTGCAGCGGGCGTTGATCAGCTTCATGCTCGACGTGCACACGCGCGAGCACGGATACGTCGAGGTGTATCCGCCGGCGATGGTCAAGTCGGAATGCCTCGTCGGCACCGGCAATCTTCCGAAGTTCGGCGACACGATGTACCGCGACGCCGAGGACGACTTCTGGTTCGTGCCGACCGCAGAGGTTCCCGTGACGAACATGTACCGGGAGGAGATCCTCGACGGGGCGACGCTTCCCGTTCGCCACGTTGCGTACAGCCCATGCTTTCGCCGCGAGCGGATGTCGGCGGGGCGCGACGTGCGGGGGATCAAACGCGGACATCAGTTCGACAAGGTCGAGATGGTGAAGTTCGTGCGACCGGAGCACTCTGACGCGGAGCTTCTGAGTCTGCTCGACGACGCAGAGGAGATCTGTCGTCGCCTCGGCCTCGCTCATCGAGTGCTGCAGATGTGTACCGGAGATCTGAGCTTCGTGTCGGCGATGAAGTACGACGTCGAGATCTGGGCACCGGGCTGTGGCGAGTGGCTCGAGGTCAGCTCGTGTTCGAACTTTCGTGACTTCCAGGCGCGCCGCGCTGGGATTCGTTATCGTGCGGAGGCGGGTGCCAAGCCGGACTTCCTTCACACCCTCAACGGATCAGGGCTCGCGCTGCCTCGTGTGCTGATCGGAGTGCTCGAGACGTACCAGCAGGCCGATGGGTCCGTTCGTGTTCCAGAGGCTCTCCTGCCCTACATGGGGGGCGAAGAGATCCTGCGACCTACGTCGTAGGACGGTCTCGCGGCAGGGTAAATGCGCGTCGTCGTTTTCGTGAAGCAAGTGCCGGAGGTCTCCGAGCTCAAGCTCGACCCCGAGACGCACCGACTTCAGCGCGATGGCGTCGAATCGATGATGAACCCCTTCGATAGACGCGCCGTCCTCGAGGCCCGCCGGCTGAAGGACGAAATCGGGGGAACGGTGACGGCCATCACGATGGGGCCGCCGCAGGCGGAAAGTATCCTTCGTGAGTGTCTCGGTCTGGGTGCAGATCGGGTGGTGCACTTGCGCGATCGCGGGTTCGCCGGCGCGGATACTCTCGCGACGGCCACCGCACTTGCCCGCGCGGCCGAGCGGGTTGGCTTCGACCTCGTCCTCGCGGGTCGATATTCCATCGACTCGGAGACGGGCCAGGTGGGCCCAGAGGTAGCGGCTCTTCTCGGGGTCCCCTTCCTCGGCGGTGTGCGCCGGCTCGATGTCTCCTCGGCTGCGGCCGGCAGTGTGGTCGACGCCGAGTGCGAAGGGGACGACGGCTATGTCGAGGTCGAGGGGCCGACGCCGGTCGTCGTGACGTGTACGGATCGATGGAGGACCCGCATCCCGCGCATCCTCCCAGACGAGGATGCTTCGGAGAATGGACCGGTGGAGGTGTGGTCGGTCTCGGAGCTGGGCGGAAATGAGGCCGACTACGGCCAGGCCGGCTCGCCCACGTGGGTCGAAGAGGTTCAGCCCGTCCTCTCCGAGCGGATCCGAGCCCGAGTCGTACACGAGGACGACCCCGCATCTGCGATCGCGAGGATGCGCGAGCAGTGTGATCGTGCGCAGGTCGAGGGCGCTGGCCGTTCGAGTGGCGCGGGGCTCGTACACACGGCCGACCAGAGCGTCGCCTCGAGCGTCTGGGTCCTTGGAGAGAGAGGGCCGGACGGGGCGGTGCGTCCGGTCACGTGGGAGCTTCTCGCGGCGGCCGACCGACTCGCCGCGCAGACAGGATCGGCCACGGCGGTGTTTCTGCTGGAGCCGCGGCGGGCCGATGACGCTCCGGCACTGGCCCCGGCCCGGGCCTTTGCGCCCGAGATGGGCCGTCGCGGCGCGGACATCCTGTTCGAGACCGAGGCGCCGGTCACGGCTGCGGTGGAGGTGCTCGTCTCGGCGATCCGTGAGCACGCGCCACGCATGGTTCTCGCGCCAGCGACCGTCGTCGGCCGAGATCTCGTGCCGCAGATCGCAGCTCGGCTCCGCCTTGGTCTCACTGGTGACGCCATTGGCGTCGAACTCGACGAGTCCGGTCGCCTGCAGCAGCTGAAGCCGGCGTTCGGCGGGCAGATCGTGGCGCCGATTCTGTCGCGGACCTCGCCGGAGATGGTGACTCTGCGGCCCGGTGTTCTCGAGCGGGCGGCTCCATCGGAAGATCGTGCTCCGGCTCGGGTCGTCACGCTTCCGGTGCCGGACGTCGATCCGACTCCGATCCGCTGTAGGCGCTTCGAAGCCGAAGTTGGGGCAGACGAGGCGGCGATGGAAGATGCGTCCGTCGTGGTCTGTGTCGGCTTTGGGCTAGGGGAAGACGGCGTGGCGAAGGCGAGCCGGCTGGCAGAACGGCTCGGGGGAGTCGTCGCCGGGACGCGTCGCGTCTGCGACCTGAAGTGGTTGGCCAGGCAGGCGCAGATCGGCCTGTCCGGGAGAAGTGTCGCGCCGGACCTCTACCTCGCCTTCGGCGTCCGTGGCTCGTTCAACCACATGGTGGGCGTGCGTCGGGCCGGGAGGATCGTAGCGGTCAACAACGACCCCAAGGCGGAGGTCTTCGACGGCGCGGACCTGGGCGTCGTCGGGGACGCGAACCAGGTGCTCGACGAACTGCTCGCCGCGCTGGGCTGACGCCCGCTACTGGAGGATCTTCTTGCCCGTGACCTGGCCGCTGTCGTTGAGTTCGTAGACGAGCGGCACGCCCGTCGCGATGTTGAGGTCGAGTACCTGCTCTCGGGTCAGCTTCTCGAGCTCCATGACGATCGATCGCAGGCTATTTCCGTGTGCCACGACGAGAACGTTCTCGCCAGCCTCCAGGCACGGCAGAACCGTCTGCGAGAAGTAGGGCAGGGTACGTGCGGCCGTGTCTTTCAAGCTCTCGCCGTTTGGTGGGGGCACGTCGTAGCTGCGCCGCCAGATGTGGACCTGGTCGTCGCCGTACTTTTTTGCGGTCTCGGATTTATCGAGCCCTTGTAGATCTCCGTAGTGCCGCTCGTTCAGCGCTTGGTCGCGGGTGACGGGCAGGTCGGGCAGGCCCAACTCCTCCAAGCCGATGCGTAGTGTTTCTTGGGCACGCTCCAGCTCGGACGTGAAGCAACGAGAGAACGGGATGCCGGACACCTTGAGCATCGCGCCGGCACGATGTGCCTCCTCGATGCCCTTTTCTGTGAGGGGAACGTCGACCCACCCGGTGAACTTGTTCTCGAGGTTCCACTGGGATTGGCCGTGGCGCAGCAAAACGAGAATGGACAAGAGATATTCCTCAGGGTTGCCCGAATCGGCGCGCTACGCTGTGTCGGGGCACAGCTTCATCGCCGAAACGGGGTGTGTTAGAGCGCCCGAAGCCAATGGGCAGGAGGATGGATTTCATGAAAATCGTGGTCGATTTCGACAAGTGTAATAGCAACGCAGTCTGCCAGGCGGCTGCGCCCGAAGTCTTCGAGGTGCGAGAGGACAATTTCCTCTACATCCTGCAGGAGAACCCGGCGGGCGAGTTGCGGGCGAAGGTCGAAGCGGCGGTGAAGGGTTGTCCGACCAAGGCGATCTCCATCGAAGACTGAATCACCGGAGGTCAGCCCGTAATCGGCCGCTCTGGCTCGCCGGCACAGTAGGCGCAGCGGCACAGCGCGCGGAACTCGGCCAGTAGATAGATGCTCTCGTGTCCATCAGACCAGGTCAGAAAGGCGCTGGCGTCGCCAAGGATGTCGATCGACTCGAGCTGGACGCCCGGGGCTCCCGGGGCGACATCGCGCTCGCGAAGGCCGGCGCACTCCTCGCACGGGCAGTGGGCGCGGAGGCTCGTGTAGGGCATGATCGAGTCATGTCCATCGACCCAATCTACGCCGAGGGCGTAGTGGCCGACGCGCTTCGTTTGCCGGATTGCAGGTGCTTGAGCCATTGGGGCCTCTATCTGAAGCAGGTTAGGGAAGCTCGCGCGCCACGACAAGCGGGGGCCCGACGATGGCTCCTGGGCGGGCTCGCCGCCGCCGTGGTGCTCCTGGTCGGCCCCGGGCCCCGGGTTTCGCTGGCGATTGCGCCCGGCGAGGCCGCTCAGCACCTCGGCCAAGCGGTTTCGATCGAGGGCTTCGTGCAGAAGGTCATGTGCTCCCCGCGCGCCTGCCTGATGTCGTTCGAAGCGGGATGGTCAGGTCTCGTGGCCACGATTCCCTCAGGATTCATCGAGCGTTTCGGGGATCCGAAGAAATACGAGGGCCAGAATGTTCGGATTCGTGGGGTGGTGGAGGACCGTCAGGGGAAGCCGCGGCTCGAGCTCACGGATCCCTCACGGATTCAGATCGTCACCAAAGGGAAGCCGGCCGCGGGCTCCCAGGTCCTCGAGGCGAAAGCGCAGCCAGCGGTGCGGACCGATGGCTCGGGCGTGCAGGCGCAGCCGCCGCCGAAGTCGCGCAGCCAGGTTCAGGTCTCGGGCGCCGTCGCGTCCGGGTCCGCCGCGGCCAGCCTCGGCTCGGTCGTTCGCGGGTTGCAAGAAGAGGCGGCGGTCAGCGGCACCGGCGGAGGCGACCGCGCGTCGGAACTCGCGGTTCAGGGGCTTCGGGAGCGCGCCGCGATCCAGTCGCACACGATCGAGACGTTGGAGGCGCAGCTCGAGCAGGTAAACGGCCGCCTGCAGGAGCTCGAGGCGCGACCGGCGCCCACCGAAGAGCAAGTGTCCCTCGATGGCGTGCCGCCGCTGGAGCGGTGGGTCGTGCCCGCGCGCCGCGGTTTCGAGCATCCGAAGCCGCGGACGGGGTGGTCGACCAAGCGGCTCGTACGCGAGCTGGGGTCACCCTCCGAGGTCCAGACCCTGACGCGCGACACCGCGTTGTGGATCTATGGGCGCGAGCAGTTCGTCACGGTAAAGCGAGAGCGGGTCGTATCTGCGAGCGGGTTCTGAGTCCCGCCGGGGCCTCAGGCCTTGGAATCGCGATCGTCGGGCTCTGCTGGCTTGTCCGCGGAACCGCGTGCCACGGGCGGTGGCTCGGTATCGTCGTCGCCACGGGTTTCGAGGGCCTCGCGGAAGTCTTTGAGAGACTTCCCCACGAAGCTGCCGAGCTCCGGTAGCTTGCGGGGACCGAAGATGAGAAGCACGACCACCAAGATGATGATCAGCTCGGGGACGCCGAGGCCGAACATGCGGTCGATACCAACTGCTGCGTGCAGGTCTGTCAAGCGGTCGCTCGCGGTGGTGCGTTGGAGCTTCACGCGATGAGCGCCCCTGAGGGGCCTCAGCGTGAGCCTCCTGGGCGCAGTCTGGCCCGGTCCAGCGCGGTCGTGGGGGCGGCGGTACTCGCCAGCCGTCTCCTCGGTCTGGTCCGTGAGCAGGTCTTCGCGGGCTTCTTCGGGGCCGGCCGAGAGCTCGACGCCTTCATCACCGCCTTCCGGATCCCGAACCTGTTCCGCGACCTCTTTGCGGAGGGCGCGCTCTCCGCTGCCTTCGTCACGACGTTCTCGCAAAAGCTCGAGAAGGAAGGCGAGGCCAGTGCATGGCGGCTCGCCAATCTCGTGGTGCACGCGCTCGCGTTGGTCGTAGGCGCGATCGTGGTTCTTGGGATCCTCGCCGCACCTTGGCTGGTCGACCTCATCGCACCCGGCTTTGCCGAGACTCCGGGCAAGACGGAGCTCACGGTATTTCTCACGCGCTTGATGTTCCCGTTCCTGCTCCTCGTCGCGCTGGCCGCGGTGGCGATGGGCATGCTGAACGCGAAGGAGAAGTTCGGTGTCCCTGCCTCGGCGTCGAGCTTTTTCAACCTCGGCTCCATCGTGACTGGGCTTGCCACTGCGTGGTGGCTCGCGCCGGAGTACATGTCCGAGCTGTGGGACAGCGGGGGTCGATCGGTCCTCTCGTCGGAGGAGGCGGCCAAGGCGATTACGGGAATGGCGGTTGGGACTCTGGTTGGCGGTGCCCTACAGCTCCTCATCCAGCTGCCGGCCCTGTATCGAGTAAACTACCGCTATCGCCCCCGCCTCTCGTTCCGGGATCCGGGCGTGCGGAAAGTTCTGGCGCTGATGGCGCCCGCGACGATCGGCGCCGCCGCCGTCCAAGTGAACGTGATGGTGAACAACAACTTCGCGTCGACGCTGGGAGATGGAGCCGTGTCGTGGCTCAACGTCGCGTTTCGTTTCACGCAGCTTCCGATCGGCCTGTTCGGGGTCGCCGTAGGCGTGGTCGCCTTGCCCGCGGTGTCTCGGAGCGTGGCGCACGACGACATGCGTGGGTTCAACCAGACGGTAACGCGAGCGCTGCGGTTGGTCTTTGGACTGACGATTCCCGCGGCGATGGGGCTTGCCGTATTGGCGCCTCAGGTGATCGGCTTGGTCTACGAGCATGGCCGCTTCGGGGCGCACGACACGTCGATGGCAGCCCAAGCCCTGGTCGCGTACTCGATCGGTCTTGCCGGCTACGCGAACATCAAGGTATTGGTGCCCGCGTTCTACGCTCTGGGCGATGCGCGAACCCCGGCGCTCGTGAGTTGTCTCTCGATCGTGATCAACGCCACGCTCAACTGGGTAGCGATCCGGCAATTCGGCTTTGGACACGCCGCGCTCGCCCTGGCGACGTCGGCCGTCGCGCTTCTGAACTTCGCCGTTCTGCTTGCGGTGCTCACGAGGCGCATCGGGCCGACTGCGGGCCTGGGCGGGGCCCTCCTGCGCACGCTCGTCGCCGCTGGGGCCGTAGGAATCGTGTGCGTGCTGTCACGCGAGGCCGTGGCGCAGGTCCTGCCTCTCGCCACGGTGGAGGGACGCGCCGCGACCGTGGCGGTTGGCGTGCCGGTGGGAGCGCTGGTGTTCGTCTGGGTTGGTGCGCGACTCGGCCTGACGGAGATCACCACCATCATCGCGCAAGTGTCGGCGCGCCTGCGCAGATCTCCACCCGATGGCGCGTGAGCGGAGCGCGGCCCCGGCCCGGATCGCGGGGTGGCCAGCCGAGGTCACGACGTTTTCGGTCGGCGGGGCGGCCATCCAGCTCATCACGGTGGCGGGGCTCGAGTCGTTGCTCGACCGTGAGCAGCTCTTGCGCGACGACGACGTCGAGCCGCCGTACTGGGCCCTGGTGTGGAGCGGGTCGAGACTCGTCGCAGAGTGGCTGCAGGCGCACGTGGGTTGCGCGGGCGCCTCCGTCCTCGACGTAGGCTGCGGGCTGGGCTTGATCGCTCTCACGGCGGCTCACGGGGGTGGCCGAGTCACGGCCGTCGATCGCGACGGGGATGCGCTCGAATTCGTGGCCGCGAGTGCGGATCTCGCGAGCGTCTCCGTCGAGTGCGTCCGCGGTGACGTCGAGCGGGTCGTTGCCGCGCGCTCCTTCGACGTCGTGGTCGCTGCGGAACTGCTGTACGAGCGATCCGCATTTGCATCGCTCGCCCGCACGCTGGCGCAAGCGCTCGCGCCGTCGGGAACGCTCTACCTCGGCGACGCGTTTCGGGTGGACACGGGGGACTTCTACGGGGAACTCGACACGCTGGGGCTCGAGTGCGTCGAAGAGCGAATCCGATTCGCCTACGAAGAGGGCACTCGTGTGCGAATCCGCCTCGGGGCGTATCGGCGGAGGCGATGAGTTCCGCTGGGCGGGGGCGCTACTCGGCGGCGGTGCGGTACTCGACCTGGTGGTCGAGAAAGACGTCGCCGTCTTCGGTCATCCAGCCGAGGCAGCTCGTGCGTTTCCCTTCGATCATGTGATTTACGAGCTTCACCCGACTGACGGCCTTGCCAGAGTCGCGAACAACATGCCACGCCTTCAGGACGAC
>JAJCZO010000331.1 GCA_029262355.1 Deltaproteobacteria bacterium | reverse complement strand
ATGACGAAAGGCGGCGAACGCCCGACCCTCGCGCGAAGCCGGCGAGGGCGGTGTCTCCCCACGACCCGCGCGATCGAGGGTGGCAACCTTGCGGGCCAGGTCGTCGATCTCGAAGTTGAGAACGGTCTGGCCGGTCTCGGGCTCCCACGCCATCCTGCCGTCTCGTACGGCGACCCGGCGCCCGGCTGCATAAATGCGCAGACCCGCCACCGACTGCCCGGTGGGCAGCTCCTTGGCAAGCGCATCGAGGGCACGTTTCACCCGAGAGGGCGGAATATCCTGCTCGACCAGACCGTGCGCGGTTCGAAGGACCACGAGGTCCTGGAACGAGAACCCGTAGGCCCGCCCCTTGCGGCGCTCGGGCTGGCAAAGGCCAGCCCGCACCATTTTGCGGACACCCGACTCACCCAGGCCCAGAATGCGCGAGACCTCGGCAGTCGAGAGCGTCCGGTTCATTCAGATCAGGATCCGGTGGCCTTGCGCTTGGTCGTGCCCGTCTTCTTGCCCTTGGCCTGCGGGGCTTTGCGGCCACGCCTCGTCGGCGTCGCTTCGGCGGCACCCTTCTTCCTCAGCAGGCTCTCCTTGAGGGCTGCCACGAGATCGATGATCTGCTCGTGCTTCTCCTCACCGGGCGGCGCAACGATCTCCTCACCCGCGACCTTGCGGTCGATGGCCTCGAGCACGGAGCGCCGATAGTCGTCCTCGAACTTCTCAGGCTTGAAGTCGTCGCTTGCGAGTCGATCGATCAGCTGGTGAGCGAGGTCGACCTCACCGTCCTTGAATTCGACGTCGCCTTGGAGCTCGATGTCTTCAAAGCTTCGGACCTCATCGGCGTAGTACAAGCCGTGCATGACCAGGCCACCGTCCACCGGGCGAAGTAGAACCAGCTGCTCCCGCCCGCGCGTCGAAAAGCGCCCGATCGCCACGCGGCCCGCCTCGAGCATCGCGGCGGCCAAGAGCTGGTAGGGCTTATGGCCACCCTTGTCTGGCCCGAGGAGATTCGACTTCTCGTAGAAAATCGGGTCGACCTGTGCGATCGGAACGAACTCCTCGATCTCGATCGTGCGGTCGCTCTTCTTCTCGAGAGCCTTCAACTCGTCGTCAGTGATCACGACGAATTGTCCGCGCGAGTATTCGTAGCCTTTCACCATCGCATCGCGCGCCACTACTTCTCCGGTGGAGGAGGAGACGTACTGTTGCTTGACGCGGGACTTGTCCGCGCCGTTCAACATGCTGAACCGGACGCTCTTGGGCTTGGTCGCCGTGAAGATCTTGATCGGGATGGTGACGAGGCCGAAGCTAATGGTGCCGGACGAGGTTGCTCGTGCCGCCATCCCTCGGTCTTTGCCAGAAACGCCGAGTCAACGCTAACGTTTCCAAGGCTGGAGACCGTCCGTGGTGGACCTCACATCTTACGAAGACAAGCGCGATCGCAACCAGACGCCCGAGCCGTTCGGATCGACCTCGGACGGGAAAAGGTCTGTAAATTCAGGAGCTTGGAGAAGCTTCGTCGTCCAACAACACGCCGCGCGACGGATGCACTGGGACCTTCGGCTGGAGGCGGATGGAGTGCTTGCGAGTTGGGCCGTGCCAAAGGGGCCGACCTTCGACGCCACCGAGAAGCGCCTCGCCGTACGGACCGAAGATCACCCCCTGGCATACTCCGATTTCGAAGGAGTGATCCCGGAAGGCAACTACGGCGCGGGGGCGATGATCGTGTGGGATCGAGGCCGCTACCGATCGATCGACGGCAACTCTCCGGCCGAGGGGATCGACGTCGGCAAGCTCGATCTGGTCCTCGACGGCCATAAGCTCAGCGGGCGGTTTGCTCTCGTTCGCACCAAGCGGGGCGAAGGAAAGCACTGGCTCCTGCTTCGTAAGGGCAAGCCGCCGGGAGACGTCCTCGAGCCGGTCCTTACCTGGCCGGAGTCGGTGTTCTCTGGCCTGACGGTCGCCCAACTCCGGGACGGAGTCACTCGGGAGGCTGAGCTGAGTGAAGCAGCGAAAGCCTTGGGTGCACCTCGTCGCGTCCTCGACCCGAAGGCGGTACGCCCGATGCTCGCATCGACGAGCGACACCGCGTTCTCACGCAACGGTTGGATCTTCGAGGTCAAGTTCGACGGCGTTCGCGTGCTGGCGGTTCGTCGAAGCAACGACGTCCGGCTCTACTCCCGGACCGGTCGCGATTGCACCGCCCTGTACCCCGAAGTCGCCGAGAGCCTCACCCATCTTCCGGCCGACGACTTCGTTCTCGACGGGGAAATCGTCACGCTGGACGACCGCGGGCGGAGTTCGTTCGAGCGACTTCAAAAGCGGTTCTCGCTACGCGACGACGTCGCCATCGACCAGGCGCGAACCGAGATCCCGGTGGTCCTCTACGCTTTCGACCTCCTCTCTGCGGCCGGCTACGATGTCCGCTCCCAGCCGCTGCACAGCCGCAAGGAGCTTCTCAGTCGCATCGCTCCCCGCCGGGGCCCCGTTCGCTTCAGCGACCACATCGAGGGCGACGGACACGCCCTCTACGAGGCGGCGTCGCGCAACGAACTCGAAGGCATCATCGCAAAGCGCGCCGACTCGAAGTACGATACCGGCCGCCGGTCGAAGAGCTGGCAAAAGATCAAGGTTCCGCGCTCAGCACCGCTCGTCATCGTCGGAATCGTGAGCGGCAAGGGTTCGCGGCGGGACTTCGGCTCCCTCATGCTGGCGTGGCACCGCGACGGCCTGCTCTCCTACGCGGGCAACGTTGGATCCGGATTCGATGACGCGACAATCGACGCCTTGGGCGCCGAGCTCCGGAAGCTCCACCGCAGCACCCCCGCGTTCGACAACTCGCCGAAGACCTCGCGGGCCCAGACGTGGGTCGAGCCGATGCTCGTCTGCGAAGTGCGATTCACCGAGATCACCGAGTCGGGCGCACTGCGACATCCCGTGTTCGTGAGGCGGCTCGGCCAGATCGATCCGGCCGAGTGCGTGGCGCCCCCTTCAGACGGCCTGGCCGCGCGAGAGTTCGAGCCACTCCCCACCGGCTCGGGCCGACCCGAGCCGGCGCTCGAATTCTCTCGCCTCGACAAAGTCTTTTGGCCCGTGGAGGGCTACACGAAGGGCGACCTGCTCGCGTACTACGAGGCCGCTTGGCCCTGGTTGGCGCCGTATCTTCGCGACCGCCCGATCGTGCTGACGCGCTATCCGGACGGCATCGAAGGCAAGTCGTTCTACCAGAAGAACGCGCCGGGGTTTACGCCCGACTGGGCCCGTCACATCGACATCGACGGTACCGACTACTTCGTGTGCAATGATCAGCGAACGCTGCTGTACATCATCAACTCCGGAGCCATTCCGCTCCACGTGTGGAGCGCGCGGCTCACCTCGATCGAAAAGCCGGACTGGCTCATCCTCGATCTCGACCCGAAGGGCGCACCCTTCACCGACGTCGTGAAGATCGCGCGACACATTTACAGGCTGCTGCGCCGACTCGACGTCGAACCATTCGTAAAGACGTCTGGCCAGGACGGGCTTCACGTCATGCTACCGCTCGGCGCGCGAATCGATCACGCAGACGCGAAGACCCTGGGCCAGATCCTGGCCCGCACCGTGTGCGGCGCGCTTCCCGACATTGCGACGATCGTGCGCCCCGTCGCGCAGCGAGGCGGCAAAGTCTACGTCGACTTCCTACAGAACGGCCGCGGCAAACTCATTGCGTCGCCGTTCTCCGTCCGTCCTCGGCCGCACGCGCCCATCTCGATGCCACTTCCGTGGACGAAAGTGACCTCTCGACTCGATCCCACCCGCTTCACGATGACGTCCGCGCTGCCCATGCTCGAAAAAGGCGGCGATCCACTCGCCGGGGTCCTCGGCAACGGCATCGACGTGGAAGCCGTACTTCGAGCGTTGGTCAGCGGGCTTCTCGGCCAGCCCTAGCAGGCGATTGAAGGCTCCTCGCGTCGCCAGGCACGCCTCTTCGACCCGATGCCCGCGTCGCGAAACCGAGCGAGAGTGCCCGACGCTCGCGTCGTCTTCACCGCCGGTGATCGGCCCGATCGAGGCAAGTGCCAGCGGGGAGTTTTTCGGCCAGATCATCGATCCCGCGAGCTACTTCGGTGAAACCTCTGCAACAAGATTGCAGACGCGATAGGGGACGCCTCACGGCAGGCCAGCGGGTCACCGGATTCGCACTTTTCGTATTGACGGCGCCGAAGCCCGCGCCCTATCCCGGGAGGCCGGCATGGTCCGCGCGTCCCTCTCTGCCTGGTCGTTCTTCCCGCTGTGCGTCGCCCTCCTCTGGCCGACCGACGGCCTCGCCGCCGCAACGAGTGCCGGCCGGGAGCACCGCACGGAGCACTACGAGCTCTACGTCGAAGGCGACCTCGACCCCACAGAAACCGGTGCGATGCTCGAAGCGCTCCACGCGCAGCTCGGCCGATTCTTCGACGCCTCTCCCGACGGGCCGCTACGGATCGAGATCTACGAGACGCAGGATCGCTTCCTGTCGGCGCTGCGGCGCGACCGCCAGCCCTACGAGAGCGGCGGCGGCCTCTACGGGCCGACGTTCGAGAAGGTCTGGCTCTCCATCCAACCGACCGAAGCCTACACGAGGCAGTTGATCCTCCACGAGGCCACGCACCAATTCCATTTCCTCGTCGCGACCGGCAACGAGTTCCCTTCCGCACTCTGGTACACCGAAGGCATCGCCGAGTTCATGGGCATGGCCAACTGGGACGGCCACGCACTCCAGGTCGGCGTCATCCCGGCCATCACCGTCGAAGACTATCCGGCGCGTGCCCGCGTTCGCTTCGAGGAGCTCGGGTGGGACCTGACCGCGGTGCTCGAAGGCCGGGTGTCTGCCGGGCAAGCGGGCAGCTGGGCCATGGTTCACTTTCTCGCGAACCACGACGCGAGAAGGTTCCGCGACCTCGGCCGACGACTCGAGCGGCGAGAAGATCCAGCGACCGCCGTTCGCGCCGTCTACGGAAGCGTAAGCCCGACGCTCGCCAACGGCTTTCGTACCTGGCTCGCCAAGAATCACCAGCCCTGGCAATGGCGCTGGAACTCGTGGGAACAGCGCGGCGACTGGATCGAGGGCGAAAGCGACGTCCTCGCGATATCCACCCTCAAGCAGACGCCGCGGCGCCTCGAAGTCGAACTCCAGCCGGTCTCTGGCTACCTGAAAGGCGGCCTCGTCTTCGGTTACCAGGCGCCCGACGACTTCTACATGATGAACCTGTGGGACGATCGCACGATCCGCGTCGTTCGACGCCTGGGCGACGAGTGGCTCTCCGTCGACAAGGTACAGATCGACCAGCCTGCCGGCCGCGACGTCTTGTCGGTCGAGCAGGGCCGCCACGGCGTGCACCTCTCGGCAAACGGCAAGCTCGTGAAGGTGGTCGATGCGGCCGGCCAGGTCGGACTCACCGTCGACGGCTGTACGGTGCGCTTCCGACCGACCCTCGAGCGCGGCGGGAAGGAAACCGGCTAGGAGACCATGCCGACGACAGAGTCGCCCTGATGCCGAAGCACGAAGCGGCTGTCTTCGACGATCTTCTTCTTGGCTTCCTTCTCGACGATGAAGTTGCCGAGGTAGAGCACGTCCATCTCCGAGCGAGTAAACGTATTGAACGCGTTCGCCGGAGTCTCGACGATAGGCTCACCCTTCAAGTTGAAGCTCGTATTGAGAACCACCGGAACCCCGGTCGCCTCACCGAACTTCTCGATCATGCGGTGATACGACGGGTTCGTGTCTTTGCGGACCGTCTGTAGGCGGCCGGAACCATCGACGTGAGTGATCGCGGGGATGACTTCGCGCTTGTCTTCGACGACGGGCACGACGTAGAGCATGAATCGCGCGGGATACTGCTCCATTGCGTTCGGGAGCTCGAAGTACTCCTCGCAGCGTTCGGCTAGCACGCTGGGTGCGAAGGGCCGAAACGCTTCGCGGAACTTGATCTTCGCGTTGACGATTTCCTTCATCTCGTTCCGACGCGGGTCGGCGATGATCGAGCGAGCGCCCAGGGCACGAGGCCCCCATTCGAAACGGCCGCGCATCCAACCACCGACTTTGCCACCCTGGAGATCGTCGACGACCCGATCGAAGAACTTCTCGTCGTCGTCGATGAACGTGTGCTTCAGGTCGTGTTCTTTGAGGAAGTCACCGATCTGACTCTCACTATACTCGCTGCCGAGATAGGCGTGGCCGAGTGGCCCCACCCGAGGCTTTCCAAGTAGGTGGTGATACGCCCACATCGCCGCACCGATCGCGCCCCCATCGTCACCCGGTGCGGGGGGGATGTAGACCTGGTCGAACCCCGCGTCGCGAAGGATCTTGGCGTTCGCAACGGAGTTCAGCGCGACGCCGCCTGACAGGCAAAGGTTCTTCGACCCGGTCCGCTTCTGCGCAGCCGACGCGAGACCAATCATGATCTCTTCGATGACGGCCTGAATCGAAGCGGCTACGTCGCAGTAGTACGGATCGAGAGACTTGTCGCCGAGCGCGGGATCCCGCGGCGGCTTGCCCATGTGCGCGGAGAACTTCGGAGCGAGCGTGTTGTCCGGCGAGTAGTGGAACGCGAAGTAGTCGAGGTCGAGCCAATACGACCCGTCCGATCCGATGTGGACCATCTTCTTGATCTTGTCGACGTACTTCGGCTCGCCGTAGGGCGCCATGCCCATCAGCTTGTACTCACCTTCATTCACTTCGAAGCCGCAATACGCTGTGAAGGCGGAGTACAGAAGGCCGAGCGAATGCGGGAAGCGCGCTTCTCGCTCGATGTCGATCTTCGTGCCGCGCCCCATGCCTACGGTTCCGGTCGACCACTCGCCCGCGCCGTCGACCGTGATGACGACGGACTCGTCGAAAGGCGAGCAAAAGAACGACGCCGCGGCGTGCGACATGTGATGATCGCAGAACAGGATCTTCTTCGGATCGATCTTCAGCTGATCCTTGATCAGCGGTTTGATCCAAAGTTTGTCGGTAACCCAGCGCCGCATCGACTCTGTGAAGACCCGATGCGAGCGGGGGAAGGTGGCAAACGACGTGAGCAGCAAGCGCTCGAACTTCACGAACGGCTTTTCGTAGAAGACGATGTGGTCGACGTCGTGGATCGTGATCCCGGCGCGCTGAAGGCAGAACTGAATTGCAAGACGCGGAAAGCCGC
This sequence comes from Deltaproteobacteria bacterium, assembly GCA_029262355.1. Classification (GTDB taxonomy): domain Bacteria; phylum Desulfobacterota; class Binatia; order UBA12015; family UBA12015; genus VGTG01. The sequence goes on along the minus strand of JAJCZO010000331.1, from coordinate 5,777 downwards.
TGTCGTGCTTGACCCTGGAGAAGCGCTCCTCCTCGGCCGCGGCAATGACCACGCCGTCGCTGATGAGAGCCGCCGCACTGTCGTGGTAGTAGAAGGAAAGCCCGAGGATATTCATTCGCTTCGCGGTGGCCTGGGGGACCGGATGCTGCACGCTAGCCGAGGGCCGGTGCACGGACAAGCGAGGCTTTGGAATCGGCGGGGAGCGCCCGGTATATCCAGGCGCATGGCGACTCCCGACGAGATCGACGAACAGCTTCTCGGTCCCGGCGCTCCGTTCGAAACGACCACCGAGCCGGTCCTGGGCGCCCCAACACAGGTCTTCAAGACGCGGCATCCGTCGCTCCGCACCTACCTCGAGAACTCGGTCGGCTTCGGCGACGCGGAGTACGCGATCTTCGGAGATCGTCGGCTGAGCTTCGCCGGGCACGCACGGGCGGTCGCCTCGGTCGCCGCGGCACTCCAAGACCGCTTCGGTGTCCAGCACGGCGACCGCGTGGCCATCCTGGCCGCGAACTGCCCAGAGTGGCTGATCGCCTTCTGGGCGACGACGAGCCTCGGCGCCATCGCGGTCGGCCTGAACGGCTGGTGGACCGGGGACGAGATCCTCTACGGCGTCGGTGACAGCCAGCCGAAGGTCCTGGTCGCCGACCGCAAGCGTCTGACACGGCTCCGGGGGACCGACCCACAGGTCCCGGTGGTCGAGATCGAGTCGGAGTTCGCGGCCCTCGAAGCTCACCTCCCGGGCGCATCGCTTCCGCTCACCCCGATCGCCGAGGACGACGGCGCGATCATCCTCTATACGAGCGGGACGACGGGCCGCCCGAAGGGCGCCGTGCAAACCCACCGCAACGTAGTTGCGCTGATCTCCCTCACCACGATGGGTGGACTTCGCAACATCATGCGATCGCCGCCATCTCCGGACGACGCGCCCCCCCCGCCACCGACCTGCCTCTACGTCACCAACCCGTTGTTCCACGTGTCGGGCCTCCACACAGCGGCGATCATGGCAATGGCCAACGGCCTGCGCTCGGTCTGGAACATGGGGCGCTTCGACGCCGTCAGGACGATGCAGACGATAGAGCGCGAAAAGTGTACCAGCTGGGCCGCCATGAACACGGTAGCGTGGAGGGTCCTGAACCACCCCGACTTCGGGAAGTACGATCTCTCGTCGATCCGGCAACTCGGGGGCGGTGGCGCGCCGACATCGCCCGAGCTTCAGCGGCGAATCCGAGAGGGCTTCCCCGCGCTGGGAGAATCGGGCGGGCACCTCGGGCACGGCTACGGCAGCACGGAGACCGGCGCGCTCGCGACGATGATCGGCGGCGAAGAATGGGCGCAGTTCCCCGACTCGGTCGGCCGCCCCCTTCCCACGGTCGAGCTCGAGATCCGCGACGAGAACGACTCGAAGCTCCCCGACGGCGAGGAAGGTGAGATTCTCGTGCGCAGCCCCCTCATCATGCGCGGCTACTGGAACCGCCCGGAAGCGACGGCCGAGACGATTACCAAAGACCGCTGGCTACGTACCGGGGATGTCGGCCGCCTCCACGACGGCCGGCTATACCTCGCGTCGCGTAGGCGCGATCTGATCTTGCGCGCCTCGGAGAACGTGTACCCAGTCGAGATCGAGAACCGACTCGAGGAACATCCCGATGTGGCCGAGGCCGCGGTGTTCGGCGTCCCGCACCAAGAGCTCGGCCAGGAGGTCAAAGCCGCCGTCGTGCCACGCGACGGGCGGACGCTCGACCCCGGCCAGCTCGCCGCCTTCGTGGCCGAGACCCTCGCGTACTACAAGGTCCCGGCGCACTGGGACATCCGATCCAATGCACTGCCGCGCAATGCAGCCGGCAAGGTGCTCAAGCAGGTATTGAGCGGCGAGGCCGAGAGCTCCTTCATCGAGGAATAGCCAGTAGACGATCGGCTCGCGACAGGCATAGAGTCGCGTCACGAAAGGATCTCGCCTCATGCCTGCCCACACACTCCACTTCACGGCGATCAGCCTCACGGCGCTCCTCGCAGTCGTCGTCTTCGAACCCACCGAAGTCGCGGCCAGCACCTCGAAGGCCGGCGCAACCTGCGCCGCGACCGTGAGCAAACGACTCGACAGATGCCTCGCGAGTGTCTCGCGACGTACGCGGCGATGCCACGCCGACACACGAGCAGCCTGCCTCCCCGACGACCCGAAGATCGCAAGGGCGCTCGACTCGCTTGAGAACGGGCTGCGCAGAACATGCTCCGCACCCGGCACGATCGCGGCCGCTGGACTCGACGACGCGATCAGCATCGACGGTCTCGTGTCTCGTCTTCGCAGCGCGTGCACGGGCCACGTCGACTCGATCGCCGCGCGCGCCTTCGGAGGACCGCACTCGATCGTGTTTCGAGGGGTCCGAAGGGAACTGCGCGCATGTCTCTCGGAGACCTTCGCACGGGGCATCCTGTTCCTGCGCAGGACGTTTCGCGCACAAAGCCGTTGCGTGCGGCGACATCGCAACGGCATGACCTGCGACTCGGATTCCCTCGCCCGAGCGATCGCCACCGACGCCGGCCGCGCAACGGAGCGCATCGCGAGCGTGTGCCGGAATCTCTCCGACCTCGTACTCATCGACGAGACCGAGTTCCTCGAGCGGACCGCCCAACAGGCCCGGTGCCTGATCCCGACCGCACACGGGAGCGGCGCTCCCCTCGATCTCGATTGCGGGCCGCGCGACTCGATTCCCGTCCCCCCTCGCGCGACCGCAACACAGGTGGTTCTGGACGAGTCGGAATGGGGCACGCGCTGCGGCGACGGTAGTCCCTACGCCTTCTGGGTCCACCTGGCGCCCGAAGGCTCTCCGCCGGAGAACGTCGTGATCCACATGCAGGGCGGCGGGATCTGTCTCTTTGACGACGATTGCCGTCGCGTTTCGTCGGGGCTCTTCAAGGCCCTCGACAACAATCTAGCGACCGGTGGCTACATGTCGAACACGAACGCGGCGAACCCGTTCCGCGACTGGACGAAAGTCTATCTCCCGTACTGCACGCAAGACGTCCACATCGGCGGCGGTGAAACGACCGTATTCCCAAACATCACAGTGCATCGATACGGCGCCAAGAACGTTCGCGCCGCACTTCGCTACGTGCGCGACCTCCTTTGGGCCGAATTGGATGGAACTTCGGACGGCTACCGGCCCGATCGCCTGCGCGTGCTGTTCGGCGGCACTTCCGCGGGCGGCTTCGGCTCATCGTTCAACTATCACTACCTCCTCGACGATCTACGTTGGACCCGTGCGACGGCGGCCCCGGGCGCGGCGCTTGGCATCGACAACGGCGAGATCGTGGGCATGCGGGGGCTCGGCATCCTGTTCGCCACATGGGGCTCGCGACCGATGCTCCCGCCGTACTGCCGCAACAAGCGGTGCTCGATCATCCCGGAACTCCAAGCGCTTTCCTCTCCGAGACTCGAGGCGGTTGCGGAACAGCAGTTTCTGAACGTGTCCAACCAGGTCGACAACACCCAGGTTGGAACGACCTTCTTCGATTCGCTCCAAGACTGGATTGACGCCCACCGCCCGGAATATTGTGCGAGCCAGGGTCTGCCCGGCCTGCGCTACTTTTTGCCGGCCGTCCCGAAGCACATTCACACGATCCTCGGCAACGGGAGTCAGTTCCCCTCGAGTCTGACCAGCCACGGCATAACCGTTGGCGAATGGCTCGGAAACGCGATGGCCGATCCCGGCGGGGTCCTCGATCTCGTCGAAGAAGGCGACCTCGCAGCTCGCTACGGCGTCGCGCCCTTCGCATGCCCGGTCGAGCCCGGGCTCCTTCCCGGAGCGCAATGAGGGGGCTGACGAGATCCCGCGCGCTTCTCGCACTTCTGGCGATCAGCGTGGGCGCTTGGGTCGCGTGGGCCTGGCTCGATATCCCGAGCGCGCTGGCGTGGGCGCGCGGTCTGCACGGACCGGTGCCGGCGCTCTTCCTCGTCCCGCTACAGACTGCCATCTCCCTCTCGCTCTCGCCCGTCCCGAGCGACGTCGTCGGGATCGCGATCTGCGTGGTGTACGGGTTTACCCGCGGAAGCCTGCTCGTATGGATGGCGTGGATGCTCGGCGCGTGGATCCAGTACGCTCTCGTGCGACGCATCGCCAACCGCGTCGAAACCGATGCCAAGCGGTCGCACCTGCCTTCGTGGATGCAGCGCCTCCCGGTCGAACATCCAGCCTTTCTGATCTGCGGGCGGTGGGTCCCTCTAGGCCCCCATCTCGTGAACAGCGCGGCCGGCGCCGCTGGGATCCCCCTGTGGCGCTACACCTGGACCGCGGCCGTCGGCATCGCGCCGGTGGCGATCCTCATCGGGGCCATCGCAACGGGACTCCTCGCCGCGGGAGCGTCTGGGACGCCAGGTGATTCGGCCACCGCGAGCCGACCGGAGACCAAGTCCTACGGCGCGGAGGGCCGCCGGGTCCACGCATCAAAGTCGAGAGTCAAACCAAAGCTCTCGCAGGCGATGTCGAGCTCTCGCGCATCAAACTCCATGTTCCCGAACGGGCCATCGATCCTCGGGAAGCCTGAGAGCCCGACTTCCCGTCCATCGACCACGAAGGGCCGCGCCCAACCAAACTCCATCCGACCCTGGCTCGGAGACTCGTACTCGACATCAAACCCGGGCGAGATCCCGTCGGGCGCCCGCTCGCCGAGCGGCACGACCTCGATCGATGCCGCAACCAGCGCTCGGCGAAACGCCTCGAACGATCCCGAACTCGCGACCGTGCCTCCCTCGACGACCCAAACGTTGTCGGCGCCACCGTCCGCGATCAGATCATACGGCTTCACCATCCCGTTGTTGGCGTAGAGGCTCGGATCCCACACCTTCCACCGCGTCGGGCGCCACGACCAGAGCCCCACGTAGCCATCGCCCTTTCGTGCGAACGTCCAGCCCCCTCCGACACCACTTCGTCCATGTGATCCTGCGGAACAAAGGCGTGCGTCAGGTCCTCGTAGCGAAAGAATGTGAAAGGCGCGGCGTTCGTCCGCGCGTACTGCGGGGCGTAAATGTGAATGGCAACGTTCTCATGCTGTGCCGAGCGCGGAACGCTCGCGTCGCCGGTCCAATATCCACCCTGCTCGTTGCTGCGGTCGCTCCAGTCCAGCGACTCTGGGTTCGGTCGGAAGGGATGGCTCGTGAAGACGAGCGCGTCGGGATCGAACGGAAGTTGCCACGTGTGGATCTGAGATCGGAAGGAGCCCGGATTGTAGTCCACCGCAGTCGACAGCATGAAGTCGGCGGTTCGGTGCGTAACGGTGTTCACCTGGTCGAGAACGCCGAAGGCGAAGAAGGGATAGGCCCCGATCGCGAGCTGCTGGCCCGCGACCGGAGCGTCAACCAAGACCCGCAGGTCCCGGAACGGCAGAAAGCTCTGGGTGTCCCACAGATCGTACGTCTCGAAGATCTCGAGGGTGAGCGGCACCATCGGCCACGCCGTCAGCGCGCCGATGCCCCACCACGCACCGAGGTTGGCCATGTCGTCGAAGTCCAAACCGTACGGCGCGATCGGGTCCGCTTCGTAGGGCCCGTCGAGATCAATCGGCAGGCTCATGCGCTCGCGCTCGGTGTACGTCTCCGTCGAACGCGCGATGCGTCGGATCGCTTCGGGCATGCGGTAGCGCCGCGAACGCGCGAGCAAGGTGGCATCGGGATGCCCCCGAGACTGGTACGGCAAGTCGGTGGTCTCGAAAAGAAACTTGACGCCCCCCCACGTGTCGTCGTGGCGAGACGTCATCTTGTCCTTCTTGTAGGACCGGCC